>RFIM01000296.1 GCA_003695215.1 Chloroflexota bacterium | reverse complement strand
GCGCCACCAAAATTCGACGTCATTGCCCTGCCACAAGACCGTGCCGATGAGCGTCTTATCGGCGCTCAGGATGCGCTGTTCGCCTGTTTGCGGCACCAATAGCTCTGCGCTGTATGTCGGCTGACCGCGCCCATTGTCGCGCTCTGCCACGAAGAACAAACTCGTGCTGCCTGCCAGCCAGCGCAGATCGCGCGCATCCCACAAGCCGTCACTCAGCGTTCGCGCCTGGCCCGTCTCAGCGTTGACCACAGTCAGCCGCAAGACGCGCCGCGCGCCTGTGCCCGTCGCCCACACTAGGGCCACGTATTTGCCATCGCGCGACCAATACGGATCGCCCATGTCCTCAGCTGCCTCAGCCAATGTCACGCGCCGATCGCCGCTTAGCTGCATCAGGATGGCATTGCGCTTGCCCGCTTGTTCTTGGATCAAGACGAGCTGCTGCGCGTCTTGTGGCGAGAAATACGGGCGCTTGACCACATTGGGCACAATCCGACGGTAGCTGCGCGCTGCCACTTGATAGCCGATCCAATGCCAATCTAGCGGACTAGCGCCTTCGTCCTGTAGGTAGTAGAGCGTCTCGCCCTTGGCTGACCAATGCACGAGCGGCATGGCGAGCATATCGCCGCGCTGTGCAACGCGCGCCACATCGTGAAAATTGCCTTCGGCATCGACGATCACGATTTGCCAGCGCGGAAAGACCTGCAAGATGAGCACAAGATAGCGATTGTGCGGCGACCACAGCATCTGATAGGGCGAAATGCCTAGCGGATAGCGGGCGCGCACAGCCTCGAGATCGGCGATGTACAGCTGTACGTTGCTGCCACCTTGACTGGTGAGATAGGCGAACTGCCGCTCGTCGCCGTCCAGCAGCCACTGATCGCCGCTGAGCGTATCGCTATAAGGGAAAAGTTGCAGCCGATTGGCGCTCACAGAGAAGATGGCGAAGTGTGGCTGAGCCAGATAGTCGCGGTTGAGAAATACCAAGTTGCCTCGTGGCGACCAACGCCAATAGTAGCCTGCTTCTGGGATATCGTGGCGGCTCAGCGTCGGTGCGCCTGAAGCACTGGGCTGAAAATCTATCAGCGTCAGCGTCGGCACCTGGCCAGGCTTTGTGCGCCACAAATAGCCGAACCAGCGTCCATCAGGCGACCAATCCATGTAATACATATCGCCTTCGACTGGCAGGGTGTATTCTTGCCCATCAGCGATGCGCCTGAAGCGCAGCTGAGAGCGCTCAAGTTGCGGAAAAACGAGCCAATGAGCGCTGTAGGCAATCGGGCGCCCGCCGAGCTGCGGCGTCATTTGGCGCTGAGGCAGCGCAACGCCCGAGCCGACGTCTAGCAAGTGTGCGCCTTGCGCGCTAGTGAATGCCAAGCAGCCGTGAGCCTGGCCTGAGCGCCCTGCCAAGACTGCCAGGAACAGGCTCGGCAGAAGAAGCGCCGCCAGGATGCCTATCGCCAACAGGGCGCGCAGCCGCCAGATCAAAGTCCGCATAAGTCGTCACTCACAGCGCGTCCACAGCGCCTCGCTGACTGAGCGCAGCGGCACTTGTGGATAAGTGTACAGCAGCTCGCCATCTTTGGCATAGACTTCCACGCTGAACACGCCGAACAGGCCGGAGTTGTTCAGGCTCACAAAGGCTGCGAAGCGCTCGCCATCAGCCGACCAGAGCGGCGGTGGCATCGGCTGCTTGCCGACCCAAATGACGCGCCCTTCGCCCTGATCGCCCTCAGCAACCACTTGCAAGGCTGGGCTGCCGCTGATGCGCACGTACATCGCCGCATATCGCCCATCAGGCGAGCGCGCCAACTGTGGCGTATCGATGCTGCCGCTTGGCGAGCGATAACGATAGCGCCGCACGCCATCTAGGCTGAAGCCGTCCACGCCGCCACGCTGACCGTCCAGCCACCAGAACTGCAAAAGCCGCGCCGCTGAATCGAACGCAAGCGACTGCGCTTTGGTCAGGTTGCGCGCCAAAGTGCGCCGCACGCCCGTCTTCAGATCGAGCAGCTCGACGCCATAGCGCGTCAGGGCTGTGTAAGTGTAGACCAGCTTGCCGCTGAATTGCCCGCCTTCGCGCAGCCACAGCACCTGATCGAGCGCAAACTCCTCAGCGTTGATGGTCCGTTGTGCTGTGCCGTCAGTGCGCGCCCAAGTCAAGAAGTGTGCGCTGTTCAGGAACTCGCGCCGTTGCCATTTGATCAGCGCCAAGCTGCCATCAGGCGACCACAACACATTTTCCACATCTGTGGCGCCGCGCACCAGCGGCACGCGCTCCGAGCCATCTAGATTCATCAAATCCACGCCGATCTGGCCGCGCTCATCGATGAACGGCACTGCAGCGCGCCGAGTCGGGCGCGTGCTGTTCTCAATCGCCCAGAGGAAATCGTTTTGTTGCGCCAACATCACGCGCTCGACCAGCACCTCGCTCTGGCCTGTGGCAAGGCGGAAGGCCACCAAATCGCGCCCGCCGCGCCGCTCGCGGAAGTAAGTCAGCGTGCTGCTATCGGCGCTCCAAGCGGCGCTAGCAGGGAAGAGCAAACGTCCGCCTTGCGTGAATTGAGCGATCGGGCGCGGTTGAAAACTGCGCGGCGCAATGGCGTAGACGATCAGCTGCCAGTTCAGATTCTCGTCGTTGTAGCGCAAGGCCAGGTAATTGCCATCAGGCGACCAGAACAAGCGCGCGTTGCGCAAAAAAGGCATCTCAAGGCTGAGCTCCTCGCCGCCATAGACAGGTGAGTCCAGCAGGGCGACGACTAAGCGCGTCCGCCCGACCTGATCCGTGCGCAAGTAGGCGTGCCGCTGGCCGCTCTCAGCCCAGACTGCATTCTCGACATATGGCAGGATCGCGATCAACGGAAAGGTCTTGGCGCGCAGCGAGCTGCTCTCGTAATAGGTTAGAACGCGCCCGAAAGTTTCTGTGGTGCCAATGGCGAAGTGCGCGCCATTGGCGCTCCAGCCGAAGAAGGCGATCTCGTTGGCGCGCGGCGTGTTCAGGCGCACAAGGCGCGCATTGCTGCCATCAGCGCTGGCCAAGCCAAAGTGCGGCACGTTATTGGCATCGCGGTACAGATACAGCAAGCGTGCGCCATCAGGCGACCACGAGACGGCGTTGACGATCGAATCGCTGACCATAGCGCGCGCCGCTTGCGGCGCGATAGCGCCGCTGTTCGGCTGCACGTAGAGCGTGAAACGCCGCGTCAGGCTGCGATCAGGCAAGGTGTAGGCAATGTAACGTCCATCAGGCGAAGTCCAGGTATTTTGTGGTGCGTAGCTGAACGGATCAGTCAGCGGGCGCGCATCTGCAGTCAAGACGCCGCTGTTGAAGTCCAGCAGCCAATCGCGCGCGGGCATGTTGCCGCCGATGCGCAAGCAGGCGAAGGCATCAGGCGCGCTACGCGCCGAGAGGACAGTGCCGCCGACGAGCGCGCTCATGCCCAAGCAGAGCGCTAGCGCCGTCAGCCAAAATGGACGGAAATTGAAGCGGTACAGGTACATTCTTGGCCGATCGTCATCATCAACACTGCCCTTGATTGTAGCACAGCGCAGTGCGCTTGATTCTGAAGGCAAACTTAGCCGCGCCGACGTTGGCGTTGCGCCTCGAACAGGATCACGGCTGCCGCAGCGGCGGCGTTGAGCGATTCAGCGGCGTTGGCCATAGGAATGGCAATGGCTTGTGCAGCCTGTTGGCGCGCCGCTGCACTGGCGCCATGCGCCTCGCCGCCGATGATCAGCGCCGCGGGCCGACGCCAATCCACAGCGTCGTAGGGCATCTCAGCGGCTGGATCGGCCAGGTAGAAGGGCAAGTCGGGCCATTCAGCGGCAATCTGCGGCCAGGTGCTGTGCTGGATCGGGATGCGGAAGTGCGCGCCCATCGCAGCGCGCAGCGCCTTCGGATTGAAGGGATCGACACAATTGGGCAGGAGCAAAACGCCCTCGACGCCCGCAGCTGCAGCGCTGCGCAGCACCGTGCCGAGATTGCCCGCTTCAGCCAGCCCATCCAGGGCTAGCAGCAAGCTCGGCGCGTTTGGAAAAGGCAAGACAGGCATAGGCAAAACTGCCAAGATGCCCTGTGGCGTCTGTGTTTGTGCCGCGTGCGCCATGACTGAGTCGGTCACGGGCAGGCACGGCACGCCCTGCGCCTGCAGCTCAGTCAGCAGGTCGGCTGCAGCGGCGCTTTGGGCAAAAGGCAGCGTGTGAAGGGCGAAGTGCGGGCGTGCGCCTGCTGCCAAAGCCTCTGAGAGCAGCCGAACGCCTTCCAGGACGATCTGGCCTGTGGCGCGGCGCGCCTTGCCTTGCGTTTGCAAGGCGCGCACCAGCTTCACACGTGGATTGTGGATGCTTGTGATCAGCGGGAGAGACACCAGCGCGTGGCGCCGTGCAGGCGCCTGGACTCAAGCGCTCTGCGCCGCGCTGACGATCGCGCTAAAGGTTGCCGCATCGCGCACAGCGATATCCGCCAAAATCTTGCGATCTAAGGCGATATTCGCCTGCTTGAGCGCATGGATCAGACGGCTGTATTTGATACCATTAGCGCGCGCTGCAGCGTTGATGCGCGCAATCCACAGTTGGCGCAATTGGCGGCGCCGCTGACGGCGATCGCGGTAGGCGTACCACAGGCTCTTCATCATCGCCTCGTTAGCGCGGCGGAAGAGCAGGTGTTTGCTGCCGCGTTGCCCTTTGGTCAATTTCAGGACTTTTTTATGGCTGCGGCGTGTGACGTAGCCGCCCTTAGTGCGAGACATCCGAAACTCCTGACTTTTGGATCAGCCGCGCGGCGGATTGGCTTTATGGCGGCGGAGATAAGGCGCAAGGCGATGCACACGGCGCGCATCGGCCCTAGCAACGGCGATCATGCGCTGGAAAAGACGCTTAGTGCGCTTGGCTGTGCGCCGCCGCAGATGGCTTTTGCCGCCTTTGGTGCGCAACAGCAAGCCCGAGCCCGTCACGCGGAAGCGCTTGGCAGTGGCTTTATGCGTCTTGAGCTTGTACTTCTTTGCCACAGTCACTACTCCCTGAACAGCACAGCACCGCTTCAGGCGCGGTGCAGCGGATACACTCTGAATTGGCGGCGCGTAGCCCACAGGCGCTACTGCTGCTTCTTCTTATCTTTGTTGGTCAGCGGCGCCAGCACCATCAGCATAGAGCGACCATCAAGCGTCGGTGGCTGCTCGACCTGCGCCACATCCTGCAGGGCTTCGATCACGGTGTCCAGCATTTGGCGTCCTAGCTCAGGGTAGGTGATCTCGCGCCCGATGAACTTGACGCGCACGCGCACCTTCATCCCTTCGCTCAGCCAACGGCGCGCATCCTTGATCTTGAAGCCCAGGTGAAATTCGTTGATCTTGAGCTGAAGCTGAATTTCCTTGACTTCAATAGTCTTTTGCGCCTTGCGTGCCTCGCGTTCCTTCTTGGAGCGCTCATAAAGGAATTTGCTATAATCCATGACGCGGCACACTGGCGGATCTTCGTTCGGCGCCACCTCGACTAAGTCCAAGCCGCGCTGCTGAGCGATCTCCATGGCCTCGCGGAACGTCTTCACGCCGAGATTCTCGCTCTTCCCGTTCTCGCCTTGCACCACAAGGCGCACACGGCTCACACCGCGAATCTGCTCGTTGACGCGATACTCTTCGCTGCTGATACTGACTACCTTAACCTTTCCTGGCAAACTCTGACGGCCACACACGGCGCTGCTGTGCCATGTGCGCCCTAATCTTAACATAGCTCTAAGGCGGAGTCAACGGCAAATGCGCGCCTCAGGCTGCTATTCGCGCCATTCAATATGACCGTTGATGCCAAACTCGTCGTAGATCGCCAGAATTCGGCGGCAGAACGCTATCATGTGCTGATCGCCTAGCGCAGATGCGCTGCGATAAAGACGGATGAAAAAGCGCTTACCTGATTCGGTCTGGCTGTAATTTTTCTTCTGAAAGTTGTGCTTGGAGCAAAGCGTCTGACCGTTCTCGAGCGTGGCGCGTCCGCCTAAATCCTTAGGGATGATGTGATCGGCGTGAATCTCAACACCGTCAGCGCGCCCTAAACCGCAGATCACGCAGCGATAGCCATCGCGCGCAAAGATTTGTTCACGTACCTCAGGTGTGAAGTCTTCCAGCTCGCGCTGATGGGCTATCTCAGGGTCGTAGCGGTAAACACCTTTCCGAACTTTGACCAGAAAGCCTTCCTGGTGCAACTTGCAAATGGCGCGATCAGGATCGCGAAAGACTTCACCTGTCAGGCGCCTGTATTCAGCTACGGCCCAATCCACAATCTCAGGATGCGGGATATCGCGGTTAGGGTTGTTCAGAAAGTATTGCTTGATCAAATCAGCTTGCGTTGGCGCCATAGTGCTTCCAAACGTTTTCTGGCCAATTGGCAGTATTCAAGGGCGATCTCAAAGCCGATGCCCACGCGATTGTTCTCATAGGCCTCAAGCAGAGTTGTGCCGCTACCAACAAAGGGATCGAGGACAGTCTCGCCGACGAAGCTGAACAGTTTGATACAACGGCGCGGCAACTCACGCGGGAAGGGCGCAGGATGGCCGACACGGCGCTTGCTCTCGCCGCTGAAGGCCCAAACGCCATTTGTCCATTCCATAAACTCTTGGCGCGTGATATCGCTCACAGCTTTGGGCCTACGAGCCTTTTTCCAACGCTCCTTGTACATTACCACAATGACTTCAACCGGCGCGATCACAAAAGGCGCAGAAGCGCTCATCCACGATCCCCAGGCCGTGCGCCGTGAGATGTTCCCTTCATTCCAGATGATCGTGGCATGGTATTTCCAGCCAACCTTCTTGGCAATGCTGGTCACGTCAGCGCAGACGCTCTGCTGGCCGCCTTTGTTCTTGTCAAGTGGAATGTTCATGCACAAGCGCCCATCAGGGCGGCTCAGGCGATAGGCTTGGCGCAGCCATCGCTCGGAGAAAGTGAGATAGGCTTCGTAGGTATGTGCATCGTCATGCGTGCTGTACTCAATGCCGACGTTGTACGGCGGCGAGGTGACAATCAGATCAACGCTCTCATCTGCCAAAGCCTGCGAAGTCAGGAAGTCGGCGTGATAGAGCGTCACATTATGCTTTTGCAGAAAGATATTGCCCTGAGCGACAGGAATTGCCGACGACTGACCGGTCAAAGCGGTTAAATCGCCATTGATAAGTTGCTGTGCAGCTGCTTCGCTGATTTGAAGCGCAGCTGCCAATTGTTTGCTATCAACATGCGCCGTCATAGCAATCCTTGCAGTGCTTCTGGGAGCAATGCTGCTTATTTTACTTCACCTTGTGCGCCTTTCCTAGCACAGACTTTTGCCTACACGCGCAGCGCAAAGTGCGCTACAATGCACGCCAATCTTCATCCCTGTTCTCGGAGAGCAGCAGACCGTGAAGCCTTTACCTCTCGCCTTTGCCGCGCTCGTCGGGCAGGCGCTGCGCAACGCCCAAGCCAATGGCAGCCTGCCAACTTTCCCGATCCCAGAGCTGAAAATCGAGCCGCCAAAGCGCCCTGAACACGGCGACTATGCCTCGGCAGTCGCCTTGCAGGTGCAGAAGCTGGTCGGCAAGCCGCCGATGCAGATCGCTGAGATCGTGCGCGCGCACTTGCCCAGCGCGCCGTTCCTAGGCAGCGCCGAGATCGCGCCGCCGGGCTTTTTGAATTTCCGCCTGGAGCGCACCTGGCTGGCGGCACAGCTCGATTATATCATCGCCGCAGGCGAGCGCGTCTTCCAGCAGCCTGATGGCGCAGGCAAGCGCGCTCAGGTCGAATACGTCAGCGCCAACCCAACCGGCCCGCTGAGCGTTCATCGCATTCGCGGCGGCGTGATCGGCGATACCATTGCCAACTTGCTGGAAGCACTCAGTTACGACGTCACACGCGAGTATTATTACAACAACGCCGGCCAGCAGATGAACATCCTCGGCGCTAGCGTGCAAGCGCGCTACCTTGAAATGCTCGGCTTGCCACACACCTTCCCTGAAAACGGCTATCGCGGGCAGTACATCCGCATGATCGCCGCCACCTTGGCTGCCATCTATGGCGACTCGCTGCGCGATGCGCCTATTGAGCGCTTCCGCCAACTCGCCTCTGAGAGCATCTTCTACCGCCTGAAGAACAGCATGCGCCGCGTCAATATCGTGCACGATGTCTTCTTCCTGGAGAATAGCCTGTATGAAGATGGCTCTGTGGCAGAGACTATCGCGGCGCTGCGCGCGCGCGGCTTCGCCTACGAACATGACGGCGCGCTATGGTTCAAGTCCACGGCGCTGGGCGATGAGAAAGACCGCGTGATCGTCAAACGCAACGGCGAGCCAACCTACCGCCTGCCTGATATCGCCTATCATCGCAACAAGCTGGAGCGCGGCTTCGACCTGATCGTGGACGTCTTCGGCGCCGATCACGCCGCCACTGCGCCGCAAGTCTTGCTAGGCGTCAAGGCGCTCGGCTACGATCCTGCCTGCGTGCGCACTATCATCCATCAGATGGTCGAATTGGTGGAAGGCGGCGAAGCGCGGCGCATGTCCACGCGGCGCGGCGATTTCGTCGAGCTGGACGAGCTGGTGGACGACGTCGGCGCAGACGCGGTGCGCTACTTCATGTTGGCGCAGAGCCCGAATACGGCCATGAACTTCGACTTGGACTTGGCGCGCGCGCAAGGCGACGAGAACCCTGTCTACCGCATTCAGAATGCCCATGTGCGCTGCGCAGGCATCCTGAGGCGCACTGCCGAGCGCGGCCTGAGCGATGCCAACGCCGATCTAAGCCTGCTGGGCGATGATGAGCTGGCTTTCATCAAGAAAATGCTAGAGACGCCTGAGGTGATCAGCCGCGCTGTGGCCGAAATGCAGCCGCAGGCATTGGCCGTCTTCGCCTTAGACCTGGCAGGCATGTTCCATCCCATTTACGACCGTGTGCGCGTCCTCAGCGATCAGGAAGAGATTCCTGGGCCAATGGCAGCGGCGCGCCTGCGCTTCTACAAAGCGGCTAAGGTCGTCTTTGCGCGCCTGCTCAAGCTGATGGGCATGTCTGCGCCTGAAATTATGGAACGCCGCGCCAAGAGCGAATCGCCTGATGCAGTGACCGAGAACGCATAGCTAGCGCTTATTGCCGCAAGCCTGCCCGAGCACACGCTCGGGCAAAAAGCGTTTATAATAATGCGCAAGGTGCAACAATGCGCCTTTGCCTCACATCCGTCCAGAAAACAGCATAGGTGTACGTCGATGAACCTGATCGCGAAATTGCCGCAAGAAGAGCGCGGCTTGACCAGCGCTGAAGTCGCTGAGCGCGTGGCGCGCGGCGAGACGAACGCTTTCAAAGTGCAGGTCGGGCGCACCTATTGGGAAATTCTGCGCGATAACCTCTTCAACGTCTTCAATTTCGTGCTGGCGACGCTAGGCATCGCGATGATCATCTTCCAGGACTACCTGAACCTGCTCTTCGCCAGCTTCAGCGTGGTCATGAACTCGATCATCGGCTTGGTGCAGGAGATCGCGGCCAAGCGCGCGCTAGATCGGCTGGCAGCGCTCTCCATGCAGCAGGTCAAGGTGTGGCGCGATGGCAAACTGACCGAAGTGCCGCTCAGCGAGGTCGTCAAGGACGATCTGCTGCCACTGGAAGCGGGCGACAAAGTCGTGGTTGATGGCGTAGTTGTGGCAGCTGATTCGCTGGAGCTGAACGAGGCGCTGCTGACAGGCGAATCGGACGCCGTGCTGAAAGAAGTCGGCGCGAAGCTGTACTCAGGTTCGTTCGTGGTAGCAGGCGCCGGCCTGATGCGCGCCACAGCCGTCGGCGCGGCAAGCACAATCAACAAGCTCTCAGCCACCGCCAAAGCCTATCGGCATCCGCTCACGCCAACGCAGCGCTATATCGCCAATTTAGTGCAGATCGCCGTCTTCGTGATGCTGATCTTCGGCCCGATGACGATCATCGGCGGCTTCGTGGTCCATCTGCCAACTATCGAGATCGTGCGCAACGCCGTAGTGCTGGTCACCAGCATGGTGCCACAAGG
This sequence comes from Chloroflexota bacterium, assembly GCA_003695215.1. Taxonomy (GTDB): domain Bacteria; phylum Chloroflexota; class Anaerolineae; order Aggregatilineales; family UBA2796; genus CP2-2F. The sequence continues at coordinate 3,140 of RFIM01000296.1, read as the reverse complement.
CTTGGTGCTGGTCACGACGATCTCGCTCTCCATCGGCGCGCTGATCATCAGCCGTCAGCGGACGCTAGTTCAGCGCATCAACGCGGTCGAATCTATGGCGAACGTGAACGTGCTGTGCTTCGATAAGACGGGCACGCTCACGCGCAATCAGCTGCACGTGACTGAGATAATTCCGCTCAACGGCGCACAGCCAGAGGCGCTCCATAGCCATCTGCAGCGCTATGTGGCCAACCTGGCCACGCAAAATCGGACGGCAGGCGCCATTGCGGCATACGTCGGTGCTGATGGCAGCAATGCCGTCAAGCAGCGCGAGATTCCGTTCACGTCGGCGCGCAAATGGGGCGCCATCGTCTTTGAAAGCGAGACGCTGATCATGGGCGCGCCTGAGCGCGTCCTCGATCCTGAGCACGATGCGGCTGCGCTTCAGGAAGCACACGCGCGCGCCAAGCGCGGCGAACGCGTGATCGCTTTTGCGCGCAGCTCAGAAGCGCCGACCGACAGCGCCTTGCCCGAGAAGCGAGATGCGCTCGCCTTGATCGCCATGAGCGATCAGATTCGGCCTGAGATCGCACAGACCATCGCCCAATTCAAGGCGCTCGGCGTGCAGCTCAAGGTCATCAGCGGCGATAACGCCGAGACTGTGCGCGCCATTGCCGAGCAGGCCGGCATGGCTATCCAGGGCGCTTACACAGGCGATCAGCTCGAGGCGATGAGCGCAGCTGAGTTCGCCGATGCGGTGCGCGAGGCCAATCTGTTCGCGCGCGTTGAGCCCGAGACCAAGCGCAAGATCGTGCGCACCCTGAAGGCGCAAGGCGCTTACGTCGCTATGGTCGGCGATGGCGTGAATGATGTGCCTGCGCTCAAGGAAGCCAACATGGCCGTTGCCATGAACGACGGCGCGCAGATCGCCAAAGATGTTGCCGACCTAGTGCTGCTCGATAACAGCATGGCGACCCTGCCGAACGCCTTTGAGCGCGGCAAGACCATCACGCAGAAGATTTTCGGCAGCACGCGCATCTTCCTGACCAAGAATTTCTTCACTGTGCTGGCATTCATCTTCGTCGGTTTCATGGCGCTGCCGTTCGCCACGACGCCGATCCTGATCAGCTGGCTGACCTTCGGCATGGTGAACGTGCCGGGCATCTTGATCACCTTCGGCTTGCTGCGCCCGCGCTATTTGGCGAATTTCGCCGATGATGTGATGCGCTACGTGCTGAGCGCAACTGTGGTCGGCGGCTTGATCATGTCCATCTTGTATGCAGCGCTGTATCTGGTGCTGCGCGGCGATGTGGAGGTCGGCGTGATCGAGCTAGCAGCGCGCGATGAGGCGCGCAGCGGCATCCTAGTGTTCATGACGCTCTTTTGCCTGGTCGTCTTTTGGAACACCTTCGGCATTGAGCTTTTTGCGCCACAGACCTTCAAAACGCGCCCATATCTTGTGGCGCTTGGCATCGCTTTAGTGCTGCTAACTCTGGCGCCGCCATACTTTTTGCCGCAAATCTTCCAAGGCTGGAGCAATCCACGTTTCTTGGTCTTCGCGGCGGCAGTCGTGGCTGCAGGCATAGCCGCAGTGGCGCTGCACGTGCTGTATCAGTCCAGGCAATTAGAGCAATTAGCTCGGCAGGCATAACGCGCTCAGCCGCTTGTGACCAAGCGGCGGAAGCGCGCATAGGCGCCTTCCCAATCCTGAAGGTAGCTCGGCGTGTAGCGAAGCGGTGGATAGCTAGCGCGCACCACTTGCCGCGCCTCTGCCAGATCGCGCAGCTCGCCGAGCGCCACCAGCTGAACCAGCGCATTGCCCAGCACTGTGGCCTCAATCGGCCCGCTGTAAACGACCTTGCCAATTGCATCGGCCGTCATCTGGCACAGCAAGGCGTTTTGTGAGCCGCCGCCTACGATGTGCAGCGCTTCGACCTGCCTGCCCGTGGCAGCCACGATCTGCTCGAGCGCGTAGCGATACTTCAGCGCCAAGCTCTCTAGAATGCAGCGCACAATGGCGCCTTGAGTCTCAGGCACAGGCTGCTCAGTGGCCCTGCAGAAATCAGCGATGCGCGCGGGCATATCGCCGTGCGCGAAGAAAGCTGGATCGTCAGGATCGATCAGCGCGAGGAACGGCTGCGCTTGCTGTGCCTCGCTCAGCAGCGTCTCATAGGCCACATTTTGACCTTGCTGCTGCCAGCGCGCGCGGCATTGCTGCACTAGCCACAAGCCCATCACCATCTTCAGCGGGCGGAAAGTGCCGAACGCGCCGCCTTCATTAGTGATGTTCGCGTTCATCGCAGGCTCGGTCAAGATTGGTTGGCGCGTCTCGACGCCAATCAGGCTCCAGGTGCCGCTGCTGATGTAGGCGAAATGCTCTGACTCAGTCGGCACAGCTACCACAGCGCTGGCTGTATCGTGGCTAGCAACAGTGAAGACAGGCACGTCGCTGTACAGGCCGATCAAGTTGGCAGGCTGCACCACGGTTGGCAAAAAGTGCGTCGGCAGGCCCAAGCGCCTCAGCAGCTCGCGATCCCAATCGCCCAGCGTCGGATTGTAGCACTGGGTTGTGGTTGTGTGCGTGAATTCATTGACTTTCTCGCCTGTCATCCAATACAGGATCAAATTCGGCATGGTCAGCAGGGTATCGGTCAGCTCGAGCAGCTCAGGTGCATCGCGCTGCAGGGCCACCAACTGATAGAGCGTGTTGATCACGTAAAAGCCGATGCCTGTGCGTTGATACAGCTCCTGGCGCGGCACCAGCGCCAAAACCTGCTCCATGATGCCTTCCGTGCGCTTATCGCGCATGTGAACAGGATTGCTGAGCAGGGCGCCGCGCCGATCCAACAAGCCGAAGTCCACGCCGAAAGAATCCACGCCGATGCCTGCGGCCGTCTCCAGCTGAGCGGCTGCTAAGCCGCGCTCGATCTCTTGCCACAAGCGTAGCGCGTCCCAGTAGAGCGTGCCGCGCAGGCTGACAGGCACATTGGCGAAGCGGTAGCGCTCTGTGCCCTGCACTTGTCTGCCATCAAAGCGCACCCTGAAGATGCGTCCGCTCTCGTTGCCCAGATCGACTGCAATTAAATCGGTCATGCGCGCAACATCCTTTTTCCGAGCATTATAGCGCGCTTGCGCGCCGACGCGAAAAGCAGCACCTCAAG
>RFIM01000295.1 GCA_003695215.1 Chloroflexota bacterium | reverse complement strand
GGCAGTGCGCCAAAACGCCGAGCGCCTGATCGCCGAGTTCGACATTCGCACGCCATCGCCTGAGACCAGCGGCGGCAGCCTGAGCGGCGGCAATCAGCAGAAGATGGTCGTGGCGCGCGAGTTCAGCCGTCAGCCGCGCCTGCTGATCGCCAGCCAGCCGACGCGCGGCATCGACGTCGGCTCGATTGAGTTCATCCATCAGCGGATCGTGCAGCAACGCGATAATGGCGCGGCTGTGCTGCTGGTCTCAGCTGAGCTGGACGAGATCATGGCGCTCTCAGATCGGATTGCCGTGATGTACAAAGGGCAGATCATCGAGACGCTGCCCGCTAAAGCGGCGACGCGCGAGCAGCTCGGCTTGCTGATGGCAGGCATACGCCGCGATTGGGAAACGCCCTGGCGTGCCGTCAAAGCAGTTGGCGAGGCGCAGCCCGAGCAACAAAGCACAGGCGCCTAGCGCAATAGCTCGCGCACGTGCAGCTCAGGCGAGAAGCCGCCGAAGCGTCCGTTAGCATCCACAGCGGCGATGGCAAGCGTCTCGTAGCGCATGAACTGATCCCAAGCTAGCGCTGTCTGGCTCACTTGCAACACAGCGTCGTAGGCGAGCGAGGCCCTGTGGCGCAAGGCGATCAGGTAAGCATGCGCCTCAGGCACAGCAGCCCAAGTTAATTGGTAGCCGCTGTGCAAACGCCTAAGCGCGATGCTGTCCTGATCGGGCGGCGGCAGGCCACCGCTGAGCGCAGCCACGGCCGTCAGCGCAGCGCGCGTAGTGCGCATCAAATAGCCCAGATCAATGCCATCGAGCGTATCGTGAGCGTTGTGATGGCGCCTGTGATCCTCAAGGCCTTGCGTGAAGCGCACAGCCGCATAGCCTGCCTCACTGAAGCTCATCTGATCGCCCCATCTGCCAATGCGATCCTCTGAGGATTGCAGCACAGGCAAGACTTCGTCGGTGTAGGTGCTGATGGCAAGCGCAGCTTGGCGCGCCAGTTGGCGCGAAGGCGAATCGTTAGGCGGCGCCGAGAACAGGCGCAGCGTGCGCGGATCGACGCGCCCGTTGGCATCGCGCATGCTGCCCAACATGTCTAAATTGAGCATCCCGCGCAGCGCGCTTGGCGGCACGTGCGCCCGCAGATACTGCTCCACAAAAGCCTGACTGCCCTGCCTGCCCGTCTCCTCAGCGGCGAAAGCGACGAAGATTAGCGTGGCGCGATGCGGTTGCCCTGCCATGATGTGCAGGATTTCCAGCAGTGCGGCCACGCCTGAGCCATTGTCGTTGGCGCCTGGCGCGTCTGCATCGCCATCGGTCGGTGGCGTGCCGATGCTATCGTAGTGCGCACCGATGACGTAAATGCCCGCGCCCGCCATATCGCCCTGCAGCACTGCCACTACATTTTCCGCCTTGATGGCCCTGCCCTGCCAGCTGAAGACAAACGGCTGAGTCCAGACTTGGATCGCCTTGTGCGGATGCGCTGTGCGCACACGCTCGAAGGCGCGAAAGAGCCAATCGCGAGCGGCGCCAATGCCGCGATCAGCGCGATCGACGCGCGAGAGGACGTGCCGCGTCCTGAAGCTGACCAAGTGGCTGAGCGTGTGCATCAGGCGGTCGCTTTGCACTTCAGCGCGCAGCGCTTGCACGCTCGGATCGCGCGGCACCTGATAGCTGACTGCAGGCGCAGTTGGCGTGTGCGGCAAAGTTGGCGTAGCAGTCGGCAGCTGCAGGCTCAGGAGCGTCGGCTCGTTCGGCGCGAACAAGGCGCAAGCCAGCAAGCTGAGCGCAGCGCATAGGGCGCTTAACACACGGCGCATGGCATCGATTTCAGATGCGGACGTTGTTCAGCGTCCAATCAGCGTTGCGCCAAGCGCCTGCGCCATGTAGCAGCCATGCCATCGCTGGAATGCCGATGCTGGCAAAGCGCGCGTAAGCGCGTTGCACAGCCAGTGCCGTCACAGGCGTGCGATCCGACGGACCAACCTCTGTGGCGATGATCGGCTTGCCTTGCGCCCAAGCGCGCCATCGCGCCACAGGTGTGATTAGATCGCTTCCATCAGGCTGTTGCCAATAAGCGTGAACAGCCAGCCAATCAGCGGCTTGGACTGCCTCAAGGCTCTGCGCCATGAAGGTCGCCTCGTCAAAGCGCAAGCCCGCAAGGCCGACTCCAGGCGAGAGCGCTGGATAGCCGAGTTTTGCCGCTGGGAAGGCTTGCCGATAGGCGCTCAGCACGCGCATGAACCAGGCCGTGAAGCCTTGCCCATCTGCCCAAGCGCTCTGCCAGCCTTCTTGGCGGATGTTCGGCTCGTTGTGAATTTGCACGATGAATGGCGCGCCGCCTAGCGCTTCCTGATACTCGCGCAGGATCAGCAAAGTTGCGCTGATGAAAGCGTTCGGATCGGCGCTGATCGGCTGGTGTGTCGCGGCGCGGATCACGAAGTGTTGCACGCCGACGCCGCGGAAGAGCGTGAGAGCTTGCCGCGCCTGACCTGGCTCATAGGCGGCGATCATCACAGCGCCGATGTTGTTGGCGCGCACTAGCGCCAATTCAGCGTCGCGCGGCGCCCAGCCGCCTGCTGAAGCATG
>RFIM01000038.1 GCA_003695215.1 Chloroflexota bacterium | reverse complement strand
TCTGCTGGGATCAGCTCATCGATGTTGATGATCGGGATGCCGAGCTGTGTGGCGCGCTCGAGCGCCGAGTTCAGGCTTGTGGCGCGGAAGGGCGTCACGATCAAGCCGTCGAAGCCGCCTTCGTTCAGCCAGCCTTCCAAAATGGCCAGCTGCTGCTCAGCTGTGCCTTCCGTCGGCGTGCTGCCAACCACGATATCAATGCCCAAGCGCGCCGCCGCGAACTCATAGCCTTTCTGCATGGTCAGGAAGAACTCGTTATCGAGATTCTTGATCAGCGCGCCTAGGCGCACGCGCTTCTCCTGCGCAAAAGTCGGCTGCGCAAAGGCTGCTACGCTCAAAACCAGGATCAGAAGAAGAATCGTAACTTTCCGCATGGCTTACTCCTTAAAGTAAATGTGCTAAAAGCGAGCTGATTGGGAAACGTTTTCAAAACCTGCTGAGTGTGCCGTCACATCACCTCCTTTAGGCTAGCGACTCTGTCGGCGCCGCCATTGATCAAGAATGACGGCGAAGAGAATCACGGCGCCGATGATCAGCTGCTGCCAGTAGCTCTGCACGTTGAAAAGATTCATGGCATTCTGCACCACGCTGATGATCAGCGATCCGACCAGCGTTCCGAGGATCGTGCCGCTTCCGCCTGCCAGGCTTGTGCCGCCCATGACTGTGGCAGCGATGGCGTTTAGCTCAAAGCCTGTGCCAAAGGTCGGATCGCCGCTGCGCAGGCGCGCCAAGAGCAAAGCACCTGCCACGCCTGCTAGCAAGCCGCACAGCGTGTAGATACCGAGCTTATAGCGCTGCACAGGCACCCCGGCAAGGCGCGTAGTCTCTTCGCTTCCGCCAATGGCGATCGTGTACTTGCCAAAGCGCGTCTGAGTCAGGATCATCCACGCCAAGACGCCGATCACGGCTGCGATCAGGACTGCCACGGGCAGTTCTAGGTCGGCGCTGAGCGGCAGGCGCGCTGAGAAAATCTCCTGGAAGCTGCGATCAAAGCCGTAAACTGACCGACCATCGCTGACGATCAGCGCAGCGCCGCGAAAAATGCCGAGCGTGCCGAGCGTCACGATGAAGGGCGCCAAGCGCAATTGCGTGATCAGCAAGCCGTTGATCAAGCCGCACAGCGCGCCGATCGTCACCGATAGCGCGAAACCGAGCCAAGGTCCGATAGCCAGATCGCGCATCGCCATTGCCGAGAGCACGCCGCACAGCGCCACGATCGAGCCGATCGAGAGATCGATGCCGCCACTGGTGATGACAAAGGTCATGCCGACTGCCAAGATCATGTTGATCGAGGCTTGGAGCGCCACTTGGATCAGGTTGCGCGGCGTCAAGAAGAGCTGCTGCCCATCGCGCAAGATCGGCGAGAGGATGGACATCGCTATCACCAGCACGATCAGCACTACGACGATTCCATAGCGCACCAATAGCTGATTCATGCTCTGGCGAATGGCATTGGGATCGATCGCGCCTGTGCGCGTGCTTGTGATATCTGCCACAGTGCCATCACTCCTTGCGCATCGGCGCGCTTGTGCTGGCGCGCTTCAGCAGCTGCGTCGGCAGGATGAGATGCTCTTGCGTCGTTTGCGTGCGCCCGATGGATTTGAGCAGGATTTCAGCGGCTTTGCAGCCGAGCTGCTCAATAGGCTGAGCGATCGTCGTCAGCGCAGGGATCAGATAGGCACCTAGCTCGATGCCGTCAAAGCCGAGGATGCTGAGCTGCTCAGGGATGGACAAGCCTTGGCTGACGGCCGCGTGCATCGCGCCGATAGCGGTCACGTCGGTCAGGGCGAAGAGCGCGCTCAGCGTCGGCTGATGAGCGAGCAAGCTGAGCGCAGCATGGAAGCCGAGATCGTATTGTTGCAGCGTCTCAGCGCTCGGTTGGTAGACTTCATAGGCGACGTCGTGATCGTGCAGCGCCTGCAGCGCGCCTTGTAGGCGATCCTGCATGGCTTGGCTGTGCCGTGAAGCGCTGATGATGCCGATGTGCCGATGCCCTAGCTCAATCAGGTGCAACGCGCCTTGATAGCCGCCTTGCCAGTTATCCACCATCACGCGGCTAGCAACCACTTCGGGCAAGTTGCGGTCGATCAGGACGATCGGAATATTGGCGTGCGCAAAGTGCGCTGACCACTTAAGGTCTAGGCCTGTAGGCGCCACGATAGCGCCGTCCACGCGCTGGCGGACGAGCAGTTGCGTGTATTCAGCCTCACGCTCAGCGTCTTCTTCGGCACTGCAGACCAGGATACGAAAACCTTCCGCGAATAGGAAGCGCTCAATGCTGTAGGCGAGCGTGCCAAAGAACGGATGATTGAGCTGCGGAATCAACACGCCGATCAGGCGCGTCTCGCGGCGCCGCAGGCTGCGCGCAGGCGCGTTCGGCTGATAGTTGAGCGTCTCAACAGCTGCTAAAACCTGAGCGCGCAAAGCAGGGCTGACCTTGCCTGTGTTGTTCAAGACTCGCGAGACTGTAGCTAGCGAGACGCCTGCCAGCTGTGCGATGTCTTTGATAGTCGCCATATGCGCTGCTCCTCAAACAGGCTGAGTTTGGCTCTTGGCGCCGGTGATGTAAGCGACGATTTCTTGCGGCGTTGTCTCTCGCTTGACGAGCGTGGCGACATGCCGACCTTGCCGCAGGACGACTACGCGATCGGCGATGCGGTAGACATCCTGCATGTTATGGCTGACTACGATCATGCTCAGCGCTTGCTCATCGCGCAACTTCTCGATTGTCACCAACACCTGCTCGGTCTCTTCCACACCGAGCGCAGCCGTTGGCTCATCCAGGATCAGCAGCTTGTGTCCCCAGGTAATCGCTCGGCCAATGGCAACAGCTTGCCGCTGACCGCCGCTGAGACGGCGCACTGAGCGATTTGGCGACGGAATCTTGATGTGCAGCTGGCTGATCGCCTGTTGCGTCATCTGGCGCATTAGCGGGCGGTTCAGCCAGCCGAGCCGTTTGCCAAGCCAGCCACCGCGCATGACCTCACGCCCGGATAGACGTTGTCAGCCACGTCCAGCTCTTCGATCAAGGCAAGGTGTTGGTAGACAGTCTCGATACCCTCGCGGATGGCATCAGCAGGGCGGCGGAAATGCACCTCACGCCCTTCTAGCCAGAGCTTGCCGCTATCAGGCGCTAGCGCACCTGAGATAATCTTGACCAGCGTGGATTTGCCTGCGCCGTTATCACCGACCAACGCCACGATCTCGGCGCGCTGGACGGCAAAGGAGACTTCCTGCAAGGCACGCACTGCGCCAAAAGATTTGCTGATGTGGTCAATATAAAGCAGCGGACTGGTCATCGCTAAAGAGCTTTTGTAAACGTTTTCAGATAGGCTAACATGAGAGCAGGCAAGAGATCAATTGGGCAAAATGCACAAAGCGCTGAGTGCCTCAAGCGCACAAGCTTGCTCAGCTAGCCAAGTGACCTATCGCGGCTTTTCTCAGCGAGCGTGCAAGCCTGCAAGTGCAGCGCAGCAGCCTGAGGTTGCAGCACAAGCACTTCGGGTGAGGAAAGTCGGCCGCGCTTGTGTATAATTGCTGCGTCAAGCGTAAAATGGCGAAGCAAATGGCATATTCTGCACGCGATCCGAACGAAGAGGCACAGTTCCAGAGCTTGATTGCGCGTTGCAAAGAAGGCGATCAGGCGGCTCACGAAGCGCTCTACAATGCCGTGGCAGGCGATGTCTATCGGCTAGCCTACAGCCTGTTGCTGCATCCGCAGGATAGCGAAGATGTGGTGCAGGAAGTCATGGTTTATGTCTTCCGCAGCCTGCATCAGTTCGATCCGCAGCGCGGCAGCTTCCGCACATGGCTGTACACTATCACTGTCAGCCGCTGCCGCAACGCGCGCCGCCGCAAATGGCTGCCGACTGTCGCGCTCTCTTCGCTGATCGGCATGAAGGGCGAGCCGCGAGCGCCGAGCGCACAATCGCCTGAAGTGGCTGTGGCGTGGCGCAACGCTTGCGAATCGCTGGAGCGCGCGCTTGGCGCGCTCTCGCCGCGCCTGTGCGAGGCAATTGTGCTGCGCTATGGGCAAGGTCTAACCTACCGTGAGATGGCCGAAGTGCTGAACTGCCCACAAAAGACGGCCGAGAGTCGCGTCCGCCTTGCGCATGAAGCGCTGCGCAGCATCTTGAATGATGTTGAGATCGGCTTGCTTGAGGAATTCAGCAGCGCCTAATGTACCTCAAAGTACCGTTTTCTAGGCGACAGGCAACTTTGAGCATGCGATGTAGAACTATCCGTCATCAGCTGAAGGCATACGTGACCGATCAGCTCTCGCAGGCGCAGCGCTTGCGCCTTGCCAAGCATATCGCACACTGCGAGAGCTGCTATGCTGAGCTGCAATGCGAGCTAGCGACCGTCTATGAGCTAAAGCGGCATCTGCCCGCTCTAGGACAGCCAAACGCGGCGCAGTTGGCGCGCATCTGGCAAGGCGTGAAAGCGCAAACATGGCAAAAGCCGCCGCGCTACACCGACCTGCGCCCTGCCAGCGCCTTGCTCACGCTCACGCTCACCTTGATGTGCGCCGCGTTTGTCTTTCGCGGCTCAGCGGCTGTGGCAGCGCCGTTGCCGCCTTCGCCTGCAATTGTGCGCGCCACGCTCACGCCGATCTTCACTGAGACGCCCGATCCACTGGGCAATGCTATGGCCCGCCCGACCGCCTCGCTGACTGCGCTTTACGCCAACGCGCCCTCAGCAGCGCCCGCGCCCAGCGCGCGTAAACCATAATGCCAGTCACAAGATGAGTTGAGGATTACCTATGGCGACACTTGACCAAGCGCCGCTCTATAAGCAGCCTGAGGAAAGCGAAGCGTCGAGCCGCTCTGCAGCTGAGCTGCTCAACAGCGCCCTTGCGCGCATCTACACGCTGAACTGGGAATTGATCTTCTACGTGGCCATCTTCGCGATTGCAGCTTTCACGCGCTTTGTGAACCTCGGCGACCGCGTGATGAGCCATGATGAGAGCCTGCACACTAAGTACAGCCATGATCTCTATCAACAAGGCGTTTTCCAGCACACGCCGCTGATGCACGGCCCTGTGCTCTTTCATGCCACAGCGCTCGCCTATTTCCTGTTCGGCGATAGCGATTTCAGCGCACGGCTTTACCCTGCCATACTCGGCGTGATCATGGTGCTGATGCCGAAATTGCTCTTCGAGCGTTGGCTAGGCAAGTTCGGCGCAATGGCTGCCTCAGTGCTGATCCTGATCAGCCCGATGCTGCTCTTCCATCATCGCTACATCCGCGAAGATACACCTGCGATCTTCTTCACCATGCTAATGGCCTACGCGGTCTTCGCCTATCTTGATGGCGTTCAACCGCGCCAGCCGAAATTCTTAGTGCTGTTGGCGGTCGCTACCTTGCTCAACCTCGGCTCTAAAGAGACTGCCTTCATGTACATCCTGATCTTCGCGGGCTTCATCGGCTTGTACTTGCTGATCCAGCTGCTGCAAAGCTGGCAGCGCCGCGATCACTCGCCCGCTGTGATCTGGACCGTGCTGGGCGTCGTGCTTGTGCCATTGGCAGGCGCAGCCGCAACGCTCCTGCTCAGCCAGCTGAATCTAGGCGGCGATCAAACGGCTGAGGCGGCGGCAAACGCTTTTGCAGGCGGCATTGCGCAAGATATCAGTCTGTTGATCCTCGTAGTGTTGCTCGGCGTGCCATTGGCGCTGGCTATCGCTTTGGGCGCAGCCTTTGTGTGCTTTGGAATCTACAGAAGCCTCAACGCGCCCATCATGGCACTGGTAGAGAGCCTCGCCGTGCGCGGGCGCTCGGTCTACATGCTGGCGCTGACGGGCATCCTGATCGGCGCGGTTGCTGCGCTTGTGATGACTAACGCGCTCAGCATCATCCCACCTGAGCAAGTGCGCACTGCCCAAGCCGAATGGTCGGCCTATGAGCAAGGCGGCCGCGTCGGCCTTGTGCCACTCTCACCCGATCCGAACGTCTTGCTCGGTCGCTTGGTGTTGTGGAGCAGCACGCTAGTGCTAATTTTGCTGCTGAGCGGCCTGTTGACGGCTGCAAGGCACTTCAGCGCGCACCCTGATCAGGCATGGGAAATGCTCTTGCGCTTGGCGCCGCTAATCTTGCTGATAGCTTCTCAATTCGTCAGCGGCACGCTCAGCCTCATCCTGATTGGCGCGGCAGTCGTCTCAGCAGTGCTAGTAGTCTTGTACTGGTTCAGCGGCGGCTATCGCGCTCGAGTGCCTGCGGGCGAGATCGCCATCATCGCCGCAATCGCCGTGGCCGTGTTCTTCCTGTTCATCTTCCTGGAAGAGCGCAGCCGCCTGGTCGAGAACGTCAGCTCGGAAGTGCGCCCAACGCCGACCAGCTTCAACAACTACTGGATTTTTGGCTCGTGGATCATCGGCCTTCTGGCGGTGATCGGCATCGCCTTTCTGCGTTGGCGCACTACTTTCTGGCAAGAGATGCGGCGCTACCCTGCCTTCGATCTAATCATTGTGCTCGGCTCGCTGGTGCTGCCTTGGTCGGCTGCCTTGCCGATCTTCCTGGCCGGCTATCCGCTAGATGGCAGCTTCTACGCGCCGCGCGAGATCAACGCCATGATCCTCGGCGTGATACCTTTTGTGCTGGTCGCGATAGCAGCAGGCTTGGCGTGGCGCCCTGGCCTATGGCTGACTTGCGCTGCCGCGTTCTACGGCGTCTTCGCCTTCTTCTTCACCACGATGTTCACCAATCCGCAGGGCGTGGCAACAGG
>RFIM01000294.1 GCA_003695215.1 Chloroflexota bacterium | reverse complement strand
CACGATTGACGTGCTTCACAACGGCAGCAACGCTCATCTGCACCTAGAAGTGCGCTATCAAAGCCAGTGGATCGTCAATCCATTGCTCTTCATGCGCGCTGACCTGCGCCAAGCGCTCCTGAGCAAATTCGATAACTACGCTCTCGAGTTTCAGCCCTTTGACAAATGGCAGACTCCGCTCGATCAGCCTGTGCTGCAGCTCATGAACCCTGCCCAAGCTAGTGTGATCGGCCCTGCTGCCAGCGGCTGAATGCGGCGCGGCGCGTATGGCATGTCCATACGCGCCTTGCGCCTCAATAGGCAATCTCGACCGTGCGTCCGCTCGCAGCTGCCTCCAGCACTGCATCGCAGATCACAGCGCAGCGGTAGCCGTCTTCGAAAGTTGCGCCGTACGGCGCAATCGGCGCATCGTTCACGATAGCGCGCAGCAGATGGTCAAATTCATGCACAAAGGTATGCTCCCAGCCGATGATATGCCCGTGAGGCCACCAATGCTGCCAGTATGGATGGAAGCGCTCAGTCACCAGCACCTGTGTGAAGCCCTGAGTCTCGCGGCGAGAATCGCGCCACATGACCTCTAGCTCGTTCAGCCGCTCCAAGTTGAAGCGCACGCTGCCATACTCGGCGTTGATCTCGAAGACGTTGTGATTTTTGCGGCCAGGCGCAAAGCGTGTGCTTTCGAAGGTGCCGAGCGCGCCATTTTCGAACTCCACCACAGCTGCAAAAGCGTCGTCTACCGTCACCTGAGCGCGCCCGCCTTTGCCGTCAGGGCGCTCTTTGATGAACGTCTTCGTCATGGCTGCCACGCGCGCGGGCTCGCCAACGAGGTAGCGCGCCAAGTCGATGATATGGGCGCCTAGATCGCCCAGCGCGCCGCTGCCCGCGCGAGTCTTATCCAAGCGCCAAACCATTGGGAAGTCAGGGTCAGCAACCCATTCTTGCAAGTAAACTGCGCGCCAATGGTAGATGCGCCCTAGCGCGCCGCTCTCGATCAGATCGCGCACTTGGCGCACTGCTGGCACAAAGCGATAGTTGAACGCCACCATGTGCTTGACGCCTGCCTGCGTCACTGCGTCTAGCATAGCTTTAGCTTCCTCAGCTGTGCGCCCGAGCGGCTTCTCGCACAGGACGTGCTTGCCCGCGCGCGCTGCCGCAATGCAAGGCTCCGCATGCGCATCGTTCGGACCGCCATTATCGAACAGCTGGACTTCAGGATCGTCGATCAGCTGCCGCCAATCGGTGTAATACTTCTCATAGCCGTAGCGTTTCGCTGCCTCGCGCACAGCCAGCTCGTCGCGTCCGCAGATCGCCACTAAGCGCGGCACTGCCACAGGCGGATAGACCATGTAGGGCAATTTTTTCAGCGCATTGCTGTGCGCCTTGCCCATGAAGGCGTAGCCCAGCATGCCCACGCCGATTGTCGGCGCTGCGCCTGAAGCCCTGCCGCCTGCCATGCTCACAAAGCCAACTTCTTGATCGCTCATCTCTTGAAAATCCTCTCCGAAGCCTAAAAATTGCCATTGGCGCTTGAATTGTACCGTAGCATCCTCAGCGGATCGCAGGCAAGGATTGCGTGTCTTCATTGGACGGCTCAACTGGTGCAAAAAGCGCTGCACCTGGGCCCAGGCGCAGCGCCGTGCTGTCATTGCTGCTTTGCGCGTCGCTCAGGGCGCGCTCAGCTCGAAGTCCCACTGGAATTCGTTGATCCGAATGGCGTCGATGGCGCTCTCGATGTAATCGCCTCGATCGGCGCCGCGAGTCGGATAGCCAAGATTGAACGAGATGGTCGCCGTGCCGTAGAAGCCATCAGGCTTGATCACAGGCTTGAGGCCGCGCTTGCGGAATTCGCTCAGCACCTCTCGCCAAGTCTTAGGCTTGCTGTAATCCGTGTGCTGATACGGGCACGGCGTGTGGCCAGGCGCGCCTGGATTGAAGTTATGAACTGTCCAGCCGCGCGCGCCGCGCATCGGATTCTTCATGCTCCAGCGGTTTGAGGTGATTGGCGGATTGAAGACCAACTCGCAGTTGGCTGTGGTCTGATCGCCGCCTGCTTTGACGTACAAAACCAGGGCCCACTCGTTATCAGGCTTGCCTCTGTGATAGGTCGCGTAGTCAATGAACAGGATGCTGAGCGGCTCATTGACGTAATCGTAGCGCTGAATGCCGACCATATCGTTGCCGTCCACGGTGCCGATCAGGCTGCCTTTGCCCAAAGGCGGGCGCCCAAAGCCTTCAGCGAACTTGTAGAAGCCGCCGTCCACAGTGAACGTGCCCCAATTTTGCATATTGCCCGCCGTGACCACGAAAGTGGCGATTGGATTGGCGCTTGTGGCTTGTGGCGTCGCTATCACCAGCAGGGCAAGCGCCATCGCCAGCATCATTGCGATCAGTCTCTTGCGCATTTGTGAACCCTCTCATCGGATCAAGGGCACTTTGCAGAGCTTGGCAAAGCCATGCTCAGGGCGCCCGCTGGCATTGTATTGGCCGCCTGTCCAGGCAACCCAGACATGCCCTTGATCGTCTATGCTGGCAGCAATGGTGCCATCAACGCCTTTATCGATGTAGATGCCTTCTTCGCCCGCTTCCTGCAGCGCCTTGATATCGAAGCTAGCCAGCAAGAAGCCGCGGCTGAGATTGTTCACACCATAGACCAAGATACGATTGCCCTCGTAGTAGATAGCAAGGCGATCGCCAGGGCTTGGGTCGCAGCGCCCGTCGCCGGGATCGAAGAACTCGGCTGGCGGCCCGTCCACTTCGAAGTCCCAGGTAGTGCCATTGACGGTCACTGCGTCAATCACGCCGTTCAGATTGGTTGTG
>RFIM01000293.1 GCA_003695215.1 Chloroflexota bacterium | reverse complement strand
GTTGGCGCAGGGCAGGCGGGCGCGCCTGAAAGTATGTGGCTGCAGTGCGCAGAATCTCTTCCAACCAGTAGAAGAAATCGTAGTGGGTGCCATACAAGCGCAGCAAAAGCGGAAACAAGCTCGGGAAGTGTCGCTCCAGCCGCGCCCAGAAAGTCTGCCAGAGCCCTTCATCGCTGAACAAGGGGCGCAGGCGCGGCTGCAGCCGCTTTAGAGATTGATGAATGGCGTGAGTGCGTGTTTCAGGCATAGGTCATTGCACGAGCAAGTGAAAAGGCTACAGCGGATGATTGTAGCATATCCTGCAGCAGCTCTTGCCAAGCCTGAGGAAACGTGCTATACTGGTGGGCGATGTCAGCTTGCAAAAAGTGGGGCGCTCCCACTTTTTGTCTTAAATTTCCAAGTCAGATCGGAGCAGGGAGCCGCGCAAGGCATGGCGAAAAGCGAATTTACCCTAGCCTTTAACGAAATCACTGAGGCGCACCGTTTGCCACGTGACGTAGTGATCGAGGCGCTGAAACAAGCCTTGGTCAATGCCTTTCGCCGTGATACAGGGCGCGTCAGCAGCGCACAGCGCGTTGAGGCTGAAGTCGATCCTGCTAACAACCGATACCGCATCCTGCTGGAGAAAGAAGTCGTCGAGGACTCGGCCCAGAGCATCAACGAAATGACCGAGATTCGGCTCTCTGAGGCCCGTCAGCTCAATCCGATTATCGAAGTCGGCGATGTGATCATGGCGCCGCATGAGACTAACACTAAGACTTTCGGCCGCATCGCTGCGCAAACTGCCAAGCAGGTCATTTTGCAGAAAATCCGCGAAGCTGAGCGCGCCGCGCTCTATAGCGAGTTCAAAGGGCGCGAAGGCGAGCTGGCCTTTGGGCAAGTACAGAACATCAACAGCCAGGCGATCACAGTCATGCTCAGCGGCCGCGTCGAGGCGATTCTGCCCGCCAAAGAGCAAATTCGCGACGAGCGCTTCAAGCAGAACGATAAAATCCGTGTCTACATCCTCGAGGTGCGCGATAGCCCTCGCGGGCCGCAGATCATCGTCTCGCGCGCGCACCGCAACATGCTGCGGCGCCTGCTCGAATTCGAAGTGCCTGAGATTTATCACGGCCAGGTTGAAATCAAAGCCATTGCTCGTGAGGCAAGCCAGCAATCCAAAGAGGCCGTGCAACATTCTAAGGTCGCTGTTGCAGCCCTGCAGCCCGGCATTGATCCTGTCGGCGCCTGCGTCGGTCAGCGCGGCATGCGCATTCAGACTATCGCCAAAGAGTTGCACGACGAGCGCATCGATGTGATCGAGTGGAGCCCTGATCCTGCAGTCTTCATCGCCAAGGCGCTCAGCCCTGCGCACATTGATAGCCAGTACGTCTACCTTGAAGACGACATGGATCAGGGCAACATCGCTACAGTCATTGTCAGCGAGGATCAGTTCTCGCGCGCCATCGGGCGCGGCGGCCAGAATGCGCGCCTGGCTGCCAAGCTGACTGGCTGGCGCATTGATATCAAGAGCGTGACCGAGGCGGCCTTTGAGGCGCAAAAACGCCTGGATCAGCCGCCCTTGGATCGCCTGGCGGCTGAGAATACCGAGCTGATCGCCGAAGTGACGCGCATTTTGGATAAGAAGCGCGCCGATCGCACGGTCATGCCTGAAGAATATCAGACGCTCATGCGTTTCGTTCATCTAGCAGAGACTCGCCTGCTGCAGCAGCGCAAGGCCGAACAAGCGCGCCGCATCAAGCTGATCGAGCACGCGCGCCAAAACCTGCCACGCCGCGTCTTCCAGATGCAGCTGGAAGAGCTAGAGCTTGAGGAAGACATCATCAAAGCCATTCGCACGCGCAGCATTCAGAACGTTGGCGACCTGATGGCGCGCTTGCAAGTTGAAGAGCAATCCGTGCTCAACTTGCTCGAGAAGGCGAAGGTCAAGGATGGCGCGGCTGTGGCGCTGAGCGCGATCAAGGATGCGATTGAGTCCCTAGTGCCGCACTATTTAGCCACGTCTGAGGCGCCTGCTGCTACAAGCGCGCCAAGCAGCCCTGAGCTGCCGACGCCTGGCGCGCCTGCGGCCGAGCCGAGCGTCGCGCCCGCTGCTGAGCCGACTGAGGAAGAAGCGCCGCCCGCCTTTGTGGACGTGGAAGCGCCTAGCGAGCCGCGCCGCCCGCCTGTGCCGCTGCCGCCGCCATTGCCTGTGGCAAAACCGCGCCGTCCGCAGCCTGCCACAGAGCCGCCACCGCCGCCAAAGGAAGAATCGCGACGCGACCGACGCGGCAAAGGCAAGCCCAGTAAGTCTGCAGCCCGCGATCTCATCTATGATGAAGAACGTGGCGAGACCGTGCGCCTGCGCAAGCACAAGCGCCGCGGTGGGCGTAATTGGGAAGATTTTGATGAGGAGTGAGGCTTATGGCACAGCGGCTCAAGCACACGCCTGAGCGCACGTGCGTTGTTTGCCGCCAAAAAGCCGCCAAGCGCAGCCTGATTCGCCTTGTGCGCACACCCGACCAAGGCGTGCAGGTCGATCCGAGCGGCAAGCGCAACGGACGTGGTGCCTACCTTTGCCATCAGCCTGCCTGCTGGCAGCGCGCCCTTCAAGGCGATGCCCTGGCAAAGGCGCTGCGCACCACGCTTACCGCCGAAGATCGGGCCCGCTTGCAGGCCGCAGCACTCCAGTTCGCCATTCTTAAAGATGAGGCGAGCTAGGCGCATGGTGGCCTTCAGCTGTGCGTTGCCGAGCGCTCTGCGGAACGCTCTGCCGTCGAGCCACTGTTCAGTCTGTGCGTGTATGCAGCCTACCACCCTAGCGCGAGGCACTATGTAAGCCGTTCTTCCCGCTGCTAGGCTGGCTGCACACTTTCGTGGAGGGAAGTTTGTGCTGACCGCCTGAACGCGGCAGCAGGAGGAACACTATATGGCTCAAGAACGTCAACTGATCGAAATTCCTGAATTTGTCACTGTGCGTGACCTCGCCGCCTTGCTAGGCGCCAACCCGATTGACGTCATGAAGCAATTGATCAGCAACGGCATCATGGCGACTATCAACCAGCAGCTGGATTTCGAGACTGCTTCGCTCATCGCCGAGTACATGGGCTTTGAGGTGCGCCCGATCGCACCGCCCGAGCCTGAGAGCGTCAAGCTAGACGATTTGCCGCCTTGGCGCCGCATCTACGCCGAAGAAAATCCAAATGCGCTAGTGCCGCGCCCGCCTGTAGTGACCATTCTCGGCCACGTCGATCACGGCAAGACCACACTGCTGGACGCCATTCGACATGCGCACGTCGCTGAAGGTGAAGCTGGTGGCATCACGCAGCACATCGGCGCTTATCAGGTCGTCCACAACGGCAAGAAGATCACTTTCTTGGATACGCCCGGCCACGCGGCTTTCACAGCCATGCGCGCGCGTGGCGCGCAGGGTGCTGATATCGCCGTGCTAGTGGTCGCTGCTGATGATGGCGTCATGCCTACAACCAAAGAGGCGATCGCACACGCCAAAGCCGCGCACATCCCACTGGTAGTCGCTATCAACAAGATCGACAAGCGCGACGCTAACCCTGAGCGCGTGAAGCAGGAATTGGCAGAGATCGGCATCGTGCCTGATGAGTGGGGCGGCGATACTATGTTCATCCCTGTCTCGGCGCGCGATAAGATCGGCATTGAAGACTTGCTCGAGGCGATTCTGCTGACTGCCGAGAGCCATCCGATCCATGCCAATCCCAAAGGTAAGACGGCTGGCACGGTCATCGAGACGCGCATGGACAAGACGCGCGGCGTGATCGTCACGCTGCTGGTGCAGAACGGCACGCTGCGCACAGGCGATATCGTTGTAGCAGGCACAGCTTACGGCAAAATCCGCGCTATGTTCGACGAGAATGGCAAGCCCGTGCGCGAAGCGCCGCCTTCCACGCCTGTGCAGGTCATGGGCTTTGCCGAGCAGCCGCACGTCGGCGATCTATTCATCACCTTCCGCAATGAGCGCGAGGCGCGCGCGCTCATTGAAGAGCGCAAGCAAGCCGCTGCCCAAGCTGCCGCTCAGACGGCGCGCCCTGCTGCTTCGCTTGAAGATATCTTCAAGCGCTTCCAGGCGGGCGAAGCCAAAGAGCTGCGGATCATCCTCAAAGTAGATACACAAGGCTCGCTGGAGCCTATCGTCAATGAGCTGAACGCGCTAGGCAAAGGTGATCTTGCTTTGAAGATTCTTCACGCCGAAGTCGGCAATATCACTGAAAACGACGTCAATCTGGCCGCTTCCACAGGCGCGAGCGTGATTGGCTTCAACGTCAGTGTGGATACAGCCGCGCGCAAGCTGGCTGAGTCCAATGCGGTTGAGATTCGCCTGTATGAGGTGATCTATACGCTTGTGGAGGATGTCGAGAAGGCGCTGAAGGGCATGTTGGAGCCTGTCTATCAGGAGCGCGTGATCGGCGTGGCAGAGGTGCGCAAAGTCTTCAAGATTCCGAAGCAGGGCAAGATCGCGGGCTGTGCTGTGCGCGAAGGCGAGATTCGGCGCGGCGCGAAGGTGCGCGTGCGGCGCGGCCGTGAGATCATCGCTGAAGGCATTGGCGTGGCTTCGCTCAAGCGCGAGACGGAAGATGTGCGCGAGGTGCGCGTCGGCTTTGAATGCGGCGTCGGCTTGGATAACTACGAGGACTTCAACGTCGGCGACTTGCTTGAGTTCGTGGTGCGCGAGCGCGTTAACTGAGCCCGATTGGAGTGTGAGAGATGACTCTCAAACAAGAGCGCATGGCTGATCGTATCCGCGAGATTCTGAGCGAACTATTCCTCTTCGAAGTCAGCGATCCTGCCTTGCAAGGCTTGACAGTCACTGAAGTGGTGCTGGATCGAGAGTTGGAATACGCCAATATCTATGTGAATGCACTAGGCGATGAAGATCGCGCCGAGTCAGTCATGGCAGGCTTGCGGCGCGCGCACGGCTTTTTGCGCCGCGAGCTTGCGAGCCGCATTCGCTTACGGCGTGCACCTGAGCTGCGTTTCCACTGGGATGAGACGCTCAGCCGTGCCGCGCGCATTGAAGCACTGCTGGATAGCCTCAAGATTCCGCCGACTGAGCCCGAGAAGGACAAAGACTGAATGCGCCTTGACTGGGAACAAGCCAACGCGCTGCTCACAGCAGCCACGCAGCCGATCTTGATCACCCATGTGCAGCCTGATGGCGATGCTTTTGGCGCGTTGCTCGGCTTGGGCAACGCGCTTCTGGCGCACGGCAAGGCGCCGATCATGGCCGTGGAAGGCGGCATGACCGATCGCTTCCGCTTTTTGCCGAACGCCGATCGCGTCCAACCGAATCTGGATGGCGTGACAGGCGATCTCGCTATCGTGCTCGATTGCAGCGATGATCGCCGTCCAGGCAAGCTGATGGCGTCGATCAAGGCGCTGAATGTGCCTATCGTCAACCTGGACCATCATCGCACCAACACGCTTTTCGGCACGGCAAACTTGGTCAACGCCGCGTGGGTCAGCACGACCGAAGGCGTGTTGGAATGGCTCGACCAGCTCGGCATGGCACTGACGCCCGAAACGGCGCAGTGCCTGCTGTGCGGCTTCGTGACGGATACGCTTTGCTTCCGCACGGATAGCGTCAAGACAGATACGCTCGGCAAGGCGCAGCGCCTTGTGGACGCCGGTGCCAACTTGAACTACATCGTTCGGAAGACGCTCAGCACTATTGAGACGAGCATCGTACGTCTGTGGTCCCAGGTGATGCCGACTGTGAAGTTGGAAGATGGCGTGATCTGGGTGAAGATCACGCAAGCGGCACGGCAAGCCGCAGGCGCGCCTGAGCGCGGCGATGGCGATCTGGTCGGGCTGTTGTTACAAGCTGAAGATGCACATATTGCCGCGATCTTCCGTGAGCAGCCTGATGGCACTACGGATATCAGCTTCCGCGCTGTGCCTGGCTTTGACGTGGCAAGCGTGGCAACGCGGCTGGGCGGCGGCGGACACACGCTCGCGGCAGGCGTCACCTTGCCAGGCACGCCCGATAGTGTCGAGCCTGAGGTGATCGCCGCGCTCAAGCAAGCAGCGCAACAAGGGACGCCCAGCTTTGCCTGAGCCATTCGGTTTTTTGCCCGTAGATAAGCCGCTTGGTATGACCAGCCACGCAGTGGTGGAAGCCATGCGCCGCTCAGCGCGCCTGAAGCGAGTCGGGCATGGCGGCACACTTGATCCGCTGGCCACAGGGCTGCTAGTGCTGTGCATTGGCGCTGCCACGCGCCTGTGCGAGTACGTCATGGCGACTCATAAGCGCTATCTCGCCAAAGTTCGGCTTGGCGCCACAACCGAGACTGACGACGCTGAAGGTCAGCTGCTGGCCGAACAACCGATCGCTCATCTGACTGAAGCTGATGTAGCGCGCGCGCTAGCAGCTTTCAATGGCGAGATCGCCCAAATTCCGCCGATGTACAGCGCGATCAAGCGCAGCGGCCAAAAGCTCTACGAATTGGCGCGGCGCGGCGAGGTCATTGAGCGCACGCCGCGCCGAGTCTGGCTGCAGACGCGCCTGCTGGCTTATAAGGCGCCCTATGCTGAGATCGCGGTTGAATGCTCACACGGCACTTACATCCGCGGCTTGGCGCGCGATCTAGGCGCGGCGCTCGGCGTAGGCGGCTTCTTAGCAGGTCTGCGGCGCTTGGCCAGCGGCGCTTTTGAGCAGATGGTCGCTTGGCAAAGCCTTCAGAGCGCGCTCGCAGATGGCACTTGGCAGCGCTATTTGGTAGACGAGCGCGCCGCCTTACCGCATTTCCCCGAAATTCAGCTGGACGCAGCGCAAAGCCAGGCGCTTCGGCACGGCCGCGCCGTTCGCACGGCGCTCAGTGCCGCCGAAGGCAGCCTAGCGCGCCTTTATGCCGAGTCGGGCGCGTTTCTCGCCATTGCCGCTTATCAAGACGGGCTCTGGCGGCCTGTGAAGGTCTTTGGGCAATCATAGCGAAGGATAGCAGCATGTCAGACTATCGCAAGGGCATGAGCAAGACGCGAGTCTCGTTCTTCGGGCGCATCAAGCAGATGCTAGGCCGCTCGCAGGTGACTGAAGAGACCTGGGAAGAGATCGAGACTTTGCTGATTCAGGCGGATGTGGGCATGGAGACGACGCTCAAGTTGATGGAGCGCGTCCGTGAGCGCTATCGGCGCGAAGGCATGACGCGCCCTGAGCAAGTCCAGGCGGCCTTCCGCCAAGAGCTACGCGCCTTGCTCTTGCCGCCACGTCCGCTCAACATCAGCGGGCGCCCGCTCTCGATCGTGCTGATCGTCGGCGTGAACGGCAGCGGCAAGACGACGACGATTGGCAAGTTGGCCTTGCGCCTGATCCGTAACAACCGCAAGGTGATGCTGGCAGCTGCAGATACCTTCCGCGCTGCTGCAATAGAGCAATTGCAGCTGTGGGGCGAGCGCGTCGGCGCAGCGGTCATTGCGGGCAAGCCTAACGCCGATCCAGGCGCTGTGGTCTACGATGCCATTAGCGCGGCTAAGGCGCGCAGCTACGACGTGCTGCTGGTAGATACTGCCGGCCGCTTGCAGACCAAGTACAACTTGATGGAAGAGCTGAAGAAAGTGCGCGGCGTGATCAGCAAAGCCTTGCCTGAGGCGCCACACGAGACTTTGATTGTGCTAGACGGCACGACTGGGCAAAATGCGCTCTCGCAGGCCAAGGGCTTCACTGAGGCTGTGCAACTGACGGGCGTGATCGTCACCAAGCTAGATGGCACAGCCAAAGGTGGCATGATCTTCGCCATTCAATCCGAACTCGGCTTGCCGATCCACTACATCGGCCTGGGCGAACGCATGGACGACCTAGTGCTGTTCAATCCTGATGCCTTCGTGGATAGTTTGTTCGAAGATGACTAGAGCGCCCAGGCTGAGCGCTCTAGCCGTTACAAGCGCTCTCTCAGCACTCGCTATAGCCGCAATTGTAACATTTGCGGCAGCCTTCTTCGTTCACCATGCTGGCTTCGCCGCACTCAGGGCAGAGCTCGCCGATCAGCTCTAGCTGCGCTTTGGAAGCATCTCGCAAGTACTGGTCTGCGCTGTAACGTTTGGGCAACGGCGCTAGGTCTGAGGTGCCATCGCTGGTCTCGTCAAGGTATTCGCGCAGCACCTGAGCGATGCCATCGGGCAGGCTGCGCACGCGCTGTGGGCCGAAGCCGATGGCGCGATCGCCGCCGATGCCTTCAAGTTGGCGGATGATCTCCTTGACGCGCTCGCGCGGCGGAATGGGCGATGCCATGCGCATGATCAGGGAGCTGAGCCGACCGAGCGCCTCAGAGATGGCGGCCGTCTCTGAGCCTGCCTTGCTGGTGTGGATGAACATCTCGAAGGGTTGGCCGCGCCCTTCGCCATTTTCGTTGATAGTGATGTAGGTGCCGCCAAGCGGCGTGCCAATGCGGTAGGTGCGCCCTTCAAGGCGGCGCGGGCGTGGTTTTTTCGGCTCTGGGAAGAGCGCGATCGGCTCGATGGCGCCGTTACGTGGCGCGACGCTGTGTTCCTGCGCTGTAGTGAGCGCCGAAACCGCCGCCTCAGGGTGTGCCTCAGCTTTCAGATCGCCCTCCTTTTGCTGTGCGGTCGCTTTGGTCTCCAGGACGACCTTCTCGCGGCTGCCCGTCACATAGACCGTCAAACCTTTGCAGCCGAGCTTCCAGCCGAGCATGTAGGCAGTCGCTACATCCTGCACAGTGGCGCCGCTCGGGAAGTTGATGGTCTTGCTAATGGCGTTATCGACAAAGCGCTGCATAGCTGCCTGCATGCGGATATGCTCTTCGGCGCTGATATCGCCGCTGACCACGAAGGTGTGCCGAATGTGGTCGGGCAGATCGGGCGCCTGCTGGCAGGAGCCGTACAAGTTGACATGCTCAATAATGCGCTGGATTTGCGCCTCGCTCAGCTGCGCCTCGCGCAGGGCTTGCTCGAAGAGCGGGCTGGTATATTGCAGCTGTAGATCGCGCCCTTTATCGTTGACATGGCGGATGTAGGCAAGGGCGAAGACAGGCTCACAGCCGTAGCCTTCACAGCCTGAGACTGTGGCGATCGTGCCAGTTGGCGCCACAGTCATCTGTGCGCCATTGCGGATGCCATGCTTCTTGATGCCCTTGACGATCTTCTCCCAATCCAGCTTAGGGCGCTTCCAATCGCGCGTGTATGGGAAAAGCGGCGTAGGCGGCTGCCATGTCAAATTCTCAGGATCGTAAATGCTGCCTTTGATAGCCGGGAAAGCGCCGCGCTCTTTAGCCAACTCGATGCTCGTTTTCATGGCATGATAGCGAATGAACTCAGCGATCTGCCCTGCGAACTCCTGCCCTTCTTCGCTACCATAGCGCACACGCAGCTTGTACATCAGATCGGCCAGGCCCATGAAGCCCAAGCCGATGCGCCGTACGCGATGCGCCGCTTCTGCCAATTGCGGCACAGAAGGCACGTAGCTGTTGGCGCTCACCACATCGTCGAGGAAGCGCGTAGCCAGCTCTGTCCAGGCTTGCAGCGTTCGCCAGTCGGGCGCGCCATCTCTGATAGGCAATTGAGCTAAATTCAGGCTGCCTAGGCAGCAATTTTCGAATGGGCCTAAAAATTGCTCGCCGCAAGGGTTAGTACTCTCTAGGACGTATAAATGAGGCACAGGATTGCTCTTGTTAGCCGTATCCAGGAACAAGACGCCAGGTTCGCCGTTGTGATGCGCTTGCTTGACGATCAGATCGAACAGATCGCGCGCGCGGACGGTTTCCCAGACTTTGCCATCTTGCGGATTGACCAAATCGAAATCTTTGTCATCCTCAACGGCGCGCATGAAGGCATCAGTGATGCCGACGCTGATGTTGAAGTTAGTGATAGCGCTCTCATCCGTCTTGCAAGTGATGAATTCACGGATATCAGGATGATCGACGCGCAGTACAGCCATGTTGGCGCCGCGCCTGCTGCCACCTTGCGCGATCTCGCCGAAGGCCTGATCGTAGACGCGCAAAAAGCCGACTGGTCCCGTTGCCTCGCCGCCACTGCTGCGCACAATGGCGCCTTTCGGGCGCAAGCGTGAGAAAGCGAAGCCATTGCCGCCGCCCGTCTGTTGGATCAGCGCTGCGTTGCGCAGAGTCTGGAAAATGCCGCTCTCAGTGCGTCCCATGTCGTCATCTATTGCCAGCACAAAGCACGCGGCCAGCTGGCCTAGCGGCGTGCCTGCGCCTGTGAAAGTCGGGCTGTTCGGAAAGAAGCGTAGCTTGGTCAGCAGCTCGAAGTACGCGCGCGCCTGCCGCACAACCGCCTCATGGTCGGAGAATTCCAGCTCGGCCAGCGCCACATGGTAGGCGACGCGCCAGAACATCTGGTGTTCGCTCTCAGCAGGCTGACCGTCTTCGCCACGCCGCAAGTAGCGCTTGCGCAAGACGATTCGCGCGTTTTCTGTCAGCTGCAGCGGCGTATTGAGTAAGTCTTCTGGAATAGGCGCGGTTGGCATGGTATTGGTGCCATGCGATATTGAGCTAACCTTGGCGATACGCATGATCACGTCTCTCCCGGTGTACTAGGATGATAATAAAATTGTAAGAAAGCTTTAGGTCACTTTAGCGATAGCTAGAGTGCCTACCGTCCTCAGTGCCAACTGAGCGCGGTGGTTGTCGTTGTGCTATTTAGCAGTTTGACGCGATGAGTGATCCTTCAGTCGCTTGGGCGCCAACCACAGCAGCCGAAGATGAGTTTTGCTCAGCGAGCAACTTATCTATCTCAGCGCGGACGCTGTAGAGACTATCCAGCTTGAGATAGACTATGGCGTAACGTACATAGGCGATAGGATCGATATCCTTGAGTTCGCTGATGACCTTATCGCCGACGACACGGCTAGAAACTTCTGCCTGACCGAGCGCTTGTAAGTAGCGCTCGACATTGGTTGCCAAGCGCTCGACTGCCAGCGCTGGGATCGGGCGTTTAGCGCAGGCGTGCCAGATGCCGCGCTTGAGCTTCTCACGGTCGAAGGCTTCGCGCGTGCCATCTGCCTTGATCAGCACAGGCGTCACGGCCACAGCGCGTTCATAGGTTGTGAAGCGCGCGCCGCAGGCCAGGCACTCGCGCCGACGGCGAATCGCCTCTCGCGAATCTGCTGTGTCCAGCACTTTCAGCCGCTCGCTACTGCAGTATGGGCACTGCATGGCGCACCTCTTCAAACCTTGCTAAACCGCTTCGTCCATCAGCGGATGGCCTCACTAGTGCCATATATGGCGTTCAGGCGATCTGTGAGTGCCTATATATGGCGCTTGGAT
>RFIM01000037.1 GCA_003695215.1 Chloroflexota bacterium | reverse complement strand
TGTACAGAACGCTCGGCTCGCTGCCCCATTGCTCTGAGAGCTGAACAGGCACGTTGATGCCTTCAAGCGTTTGGTAGCCGCCTTCAGGCCTGAGCATGTAGGGCAGATGGCGTTTATCAGCGGCCCGATAGCGCTCGATCTCAACTGCAGCAACCGTGTAGTCAG
Organism: Chloroflexota bacterium; assembly: GCA_003695215.1. GTDB lineage: Bacteria > Chloroflexota > Anaerolineae > Aggregatilineales > UBA2796 > CP2-2F. Next base: position 7,346 of record RFIM01000037.1, on the reverse strand, counting down.
GCTTTAGGTAAACTGTGGCGATTTGGTCGGGCTGATCGTCATGCACGGCTTGGAAAGCGCGCTCGGCCACGGCCCTGAGCGCGACGCCTTCGCGAGTCAGCGGCGTGAGCATGAGCGCACGGAATGCCCATTGTTGGCGGCGCAAACTCTCGCGCTGCAATGCATCGGCTTGTTCATCAAGGCTTTGGCGCTGCACGCCGAGCGAGATGCCCAGGAACTTGCGCCTCTCCTGCCATAGGAAGCGATCGGGCTCGGCGTAGGCAACCTCAACCGTGATGCTGATAGGCAAGCCCAGCAAAGCGCGTCCGCGCCGCTTCAAAGTCAGGCTGAGGGCTTCAAGCGGCAGTGGGCGCGCCGCATAGCGCGCAATGACCGCCTCCTTGAGCATGTTGCGGGCCTCGAAGTCACCGCGAGCGAGCGAGAGAAAAAACGACATAGATGAATGCTCCGTCAATGATGCGCATAGTGCTGCGGATCATTTTATCCCGAATGCCCTGCCCTTTGAACAAACCAAGGTTAGGCCCGAGCGCCTTTGATAGTCTTGAAATATTTTCTTGACATTTCGTTGATTCCTCAAGACTTGACTCGCCTTTCTATAAGGCTATACAATGCCCATAAGCAAACTTTTTCGTTTGAATCTGGGCAACGTTCAGGCGGCGCGTGCGTTTATTTATATGCACACAACACACGCCGTGTAGCGCGAAGGAGATCGGCAGCCATGACGCCAAGCAGCCAGTCAGAAAATCAGTCCACTGCGGACGAGTTGGCACAGGTGCGTGCCTATCAGGAATCTGTGCTGCACTATGAGGCGCTCGACGCACAGATCGACCAGCTGCTACAATCCGCAGGCGGGCGCACTGAAGATCTCTCTGATGAAGCCTACATCCGCTACCGCGAGCTAGCAGCCTTGCGCGATCTGGCCTACAATCGCATGATGCAGCTGGGCAGCCGCTTGCTCGACGAAATCTGAGAGGCACAGCCCAGTTTCCTGGCGCTTGAAACCTTGACCCATTGGGCGAAGTGTGTCAAATTTGGCTGCGATGCACTTCGGCAACAGTGGCAAGGGCTTTCATGCGTCCTTTTACCGTCGTCGGGCTGATTTCTGGCACCTCTGCAGATGGCATTGACGTGGCGCTCACGCGTATTAGCGGCGCGCCGCCTGAGCTTGCGATTGAACTCATCCGTCACCAGACTGTAGCATATGGGCCTGAGCTGCGCGCTGAGATTTTCGCATGCTTCCGCCCTGAGTCCAGCAGCGTGGATCGGTTGTGCCGCTTGAATGTCGCGCTTGGCGAAGCTTACGCCGACGCGATCCTAAAAGTCATCGCTGAAGCAGGCTACACGCCCGAACACGTGGATTTGATCGGCTCGCATGGGCAGACGTTGTGGTACGATCCGCCACAGAACGGCGCGCGCGGCGCTCATCTCGCGCTTGGCGATCTCTCGACTATCGCTGAGCGGACAGGCATCACTACGATCGGAAATTTTCGGGCGCGCGACCTAGCTGCAGGCGGGCATGGCGCGCCGCTCGTTAGTTATATGGACTGGCTGCTCTTCAGGCATCCGACGCGTTGGCGCGCCATTCAGAACATGGGCGGCATCGGCAACGTCACTGCGCTACCGCCATTGAGCGATGCGCACAGCGCGCCACTTACCTTTGACACTGGGCCAGGCAACATGATCATAGATTACTGCGCTGAGCGCACCACTAACGGCGCCTTGCACTGCGATCTCGACGGTCAGATTGCGGCGCGTGGCAAAGTGCATAGCGAGTTGCTCTTCGGCCTTCTGGCGCATCCGTATTTGCATCAGCCGCCGCCTAAGGCGACAGGTCGTGAAGTCTTCGGCGCGCAATTCGGCGCGCAGCTGTGGGCGCGCGCCGAGCAGCTCGGCGTGCCGCCCGAAGATATCGTGGCGACCGCCACAGCCTTCACAGCACAGTCCATTGTGCAGGCATACCGCGATTGGCTGCCGTGCGCGCCACAAGAAATCTATGTAGCAGGCGGCGGCGCTAAGAATCCGACGTTGCTGGCCATGCTGCAGGCGGGCTTCATCCATGCGCAAGTTCAGCCGCACGAGGCGCTCGGCGTGCCAAGCCTTGCTAAAGAAGCCATGCTTTTCGCCTTGCTCGCCTATGAGACCTGGCACGGGCGCAGCGGCGTCTTGCCTGCCTTGACGGGCGCTAGGCATCCTGTGCCGCTCGGCGAGATCGCCATTGGCCGCCTATGGCAGACTGCCTAACTCACCTCCAGGAGATATGACATGATTCGTTGGGGCATTCTCAGCACGGGCAGGATCGCTCGCGCTTTTGCCACTGCTCTAAAATCGCTGCCCGACGCCAAGCTGCTGGCAGTCGGCTCGCGTCATCGCATCACAGCCGACGAATTCGCCATCAACCATGACGTGCCGCGCGCTTACGATAGCTACGAGGCGCTGGCTGCTGATCCTGACGTGGACGTGATTTACATCGGCACGCCGCATCCGATGCACGCTGAGAACACGCTCATGTGCCTAGAAGCCGGCAAGCACGTCCTGTGCGAGAAGCCTTTTGCCATGAACGCCGCCCAAGCCCAAGCGATGATCGATCGGGCGCGCCAAAAGCGCCTGTTCCTGATGGAAGCTATGTGGACGCGCTTCATTCCGGCTGTGGCGCAGGCAAAGCGTTTGATCGATCAAGGCGCTTTGGGCAAAGTCTGGATGATGAGCGGCGCTTTCTGCTTCCGCGCGCCATACAGCCCTAAAGGGCGGCTCTTCGCGCCTGAGCTAGGTGGCGGATCCCTGCTGGACGTCGGCGTGTACGTGCTTTCGTTCGCCTCATGGCTGTTTGGCAAGCCCAAGCACATTCACAGCCAAGCGCGCATCGGCTTCACAGGCGTCGATGAGCACGCCGTCATGCAGTTGGTCTACGAAGATGGCGAGTTGGCAGCACTGACCTCGGCGATCACCCTGAAAATGCCCATTGAAGTGATTCTAGCAGGCACGGAAGGCTATCTGACGCTGCACGAGCCTTTCTACAAGGCGCAGCGCTTCACCATCACGCCTGTGGAAGGCGAGCCGCAGACCTACACTGTGCCTTATGAAGGCAACGGCTACCAATTTCAGGCGATGGAAGTCATGCGTTGCTTGCGGGCGGGCTTGCTGGAGAGCCCGACCATGCCGCTGGAGGAGACGCTGCAGATCATGCAGACCATGGACGCTATCCGTGCCCAATGGGGACTGACTTACCCGAATGAATGAATATGAGGCGGTGCTACGCCCGATCGCAGGCGCGGCGCTGCATTTGAACGCGCCACTGGCGCGCTACACAGTGGCGCGTTTAGGCGGCCCAGCCGACGCGCTGATCATCGCTGATTCGGTCGCGCTGTTGGAGCGCGCTGCACGGACGGCTTGGTTGCATGGCTGGCCAGTGCGGATCATCGGCGGTGGCGCCAACATCCTGGTCGCCGATAGCGGCGTGCGTGGTGTGGTCATTCTCAATCGCGCTGATGGCGTCCAGCAGGATGAATCGGGCCTGCTGATCGCGGAGAGTGGCGCGGCGCTGATCAGTTTGGCGCGCCTGAGCCTAGAGCGCGGCTTGGCAGGCCTAGCTTGGGCAATTGGCATTCCAGGCACGCTCGGCGGCGCTGTAGTCAACAATGCGGGCGCCTATGGCGGTGAGGTCGCCCAATGCCTGCTCTGGGCAGAGATCGCCGAGCCTGAGCAGCCAACGCGCCGTTGGACGTGCGCCGAACTTGCCTATGCTTACCGCGAGTCGGCTTTGAAGCGGCGCCAAGCGCCTTTTGCTGTGCTGCGCGCCGCCTTGCAGCTGCAGCCAAAGGCTGATCCTGTTGCCCTGCGCGCCGAAGCTGAGCAATATAGCGCCCACAGGCGGCGCACACAGCCCAACGGCGCTAGCTTGGGCAGCATGTTCAAAAATCCGCCTAACGACTATGCTGGCAGGCTGATTGAAGCTGCAGGCCTGAAAGGCGCGCGTGTTGGCGGCGTGATCATCTCGCCGCAGCACGCTAACTGGTTCATCAACACGGGCAACGGCACAGCCGCCGACTACCTGGCGCTGATTCGCTTGGCGCAGCGGCGCGTCTTTGAGCAATTCGGCGTGCAGCTGGAATTAGAGGTGGAACTGATCGGTGATTTTGAGCACGTAGGGCGCTAAAATGATCTGCAAATGCATACTTAGTAGGCAGGATTTTGAGAATGTACATCGGTGATATTGCAGGCAGACGCGCCATATACAGTCCAGAGGCGCTGGCTGTAGTCGATAGCGGCAAGACGCCGCATTTGAAGCTAACTTACCGTCAACTGAACAACCGTGCCAATCGCTTGGCGCATTGGCTGCGCGTGCAGGGCATCGGCAAGGGCGATGTAGTCGGCATTCTGGCGCGAGACGGCGTCGAGTATCTCGATCTGTTCTTCGCTTGTGGCAAGCTCGGCGCCATTCTAGCGCTCTATAACTGGCGCTCGCATCCGCGCGAGTTAGTGAGCGTGCTGACCAACACACAGCCGAAGTTGCTCTTCTTCAGCGGCGAGTTCGGCGAGTCGGCGCGCTTTTTGAAGCAAACCTGCCCTAGCCTGCAAGGGATGGTGCATTACGAAGGTGGCGGTGTCTCGGGCAGCTACGATTACCTTGAGCTGCTCGCCAACGCGCCTGAGACGCCGATTCACAATGACTCGGTTGAGGCTGAAGATATCGCTTGCCTGATCTTCACAGGCGGCACTACAGGCCTGCCCAAAGCAGCGCAGATCAGCCACCGCATGATCGCTTGGAATACGCTTAACACAATCATCCATGACCTGCAGCATGGCGATATCACAGTCAACGTCTTCCCGATGTTCCACACAGGCGGGCTGTTGGTCTACACGGTGCCATTGCTGATCCTAGGCGGCACAGTGGTGCTGACGCGCCAATTTGATGCGGCGCAAGTGCTGAATTTGATCCAAGAGTATGGCGCCACAGTCTTCGCAGGTGTGCCGACGATGTATCAGCTGATGACTCAGGCGCCAAACTGGGCGAGCGCCGATCTGAGCAAGCTGCGCTTCTGCACCAGTGGCGGCGCGCCGTTGCCCATTCCGCTAGTCGAGCAATTCCAGCGCGAGAAAGGCGTGCGCTTCAAGCAAGGCTTCGGCATGACCGAGTTCGGGCCTGGCATCTTCGCCTTAGCGCCCGAGGACGCTATCCGTAAAGCGGGCAGCATCGGCAGGCCGAACTTCTTCGTAGATGCGCGCCTTGTGGATGAAAACAATCAGCCTGTGCCGACGGGCGCCATTGGCGAGCTGGTGCTGAAAGGGCCATCAGCGCTCTCGGGCTATTTCAACAATCCAGAGGCGAGCGCCGCAGCCTTTGATGAGCAAGGTTGGTTCCACACAGGCGATCTAGCGCGCTGCGACGAGGAGTGGTACTTCTACATCGTGGATCGCAAGAAGGATATGTTCATCAGCGGCGGCGAGAACGTCTATCCTGCCGAGATCGAGCAGGTGCTTTACAAGCATCCTGCCGTGCTGCAGTGTGCCGTGATCGGCGTGCCTGATGCCAAATGGGGCGAAGTGGGCAAGGCGTGTGTGGTGCTGAAGCCTGGCGCGCAAGCCACGCCTGAGGAGCTGATCGCGCATATGAGCGAATACCTAGCGCGCTATAAAGTGCCCAAAAGCGTGGAGATCATGGACGCGTTGCCGATCTCAGCTGCGGGCAAGATCCTCAAGCGCGAATTGCGCGCCAAGTTTGTGCAAAGTGCCGAGAGCAATTGAAGCAATTGAAAGGGCGGCCTTATGTCTAAAGTGGAAGTTGGTGCGCGCGCCAGCCGCACTAAGACGATCACGGATGCCGATATTCGCACCTTCGCGGCTATCAGCGGCGATGCCAATCCGATCCATCTGGATGAAGACTACGCCAAGACGACGCGCTTTGGCAGGCGCATCGCCCATGGCATGCTAACTGCCAGCTTGATCAGCGCCGTCATTGGCAACGATCTGCCTGGCGTCGGCTCAATTTATTTGAGCCAAACGCTGACATTCAAAGCGCCGGTTTACCTGGATGACACCATCACTGCCACAGTCGAGGTGACCGCTTTCCGCGAGGAGAAGCGCATCGCGACGCTGCGCACTTTCTGCACCAACCAAGATGGCACTGTGGTGCTGGAAGGCGAGGCGATCGTCATGGCGCCTAAAGAGGCTTCCTAACGTTTGTTAGGAATTTCACAATTGTGCAAAAACAAGACGTTTGTCCAAGTTTTATCGAGCTATTGCAAGTTTTGCAAGGCGCGCTATATTTGGAAGCGCGTTTGCGGAATGCAACGTCTTGCAACACCAATCTGCAGGTTCCACAAGAGGGAATAGCTCATGCGTAACAAGTTTATTGCCTTCCTTTTGATCGCTGCCGTCGTCTTTGGTGCGCTCGGCATGCTCAACGTCCGTGCTCAGGATGCCACGCTGCTAATCTGGGCCGATGATACGCGCGCGCCGATCCTCGAGGCGCTCGGCGCCAAGTTCAAGGAAGAGTTCGGCGTGGACGTCAAGGTGCAGCAGCTCGGCTTCGGCGATATCCGCTCACAGGTCAAGACCGCTTCGCCCGCAGGCGAAGGCCCAGACATCTTTGTTGGCGCGCACGACTGGATCGGCGAGCTCTCCAAAGACGGCTTGCTTGAGCCGATCGATCTGGGCGATCTGGCTCAGAAGTTCACTGAGGCGTCGCTGAACGGCTTCACCTACGAAGGCGTGCTGTACGGTATGCCTTATGCAGTGGAGAACGTAGCGTTCGTCTACAACCCTGAGATCGTCAAGGAAGTGCCAAAGGACTTCAACGAGGTGCGCAAGCTCTCTGAAGAGCTGATCAAGTCGGGTGTAGTGAAGTACGGTTTCGTTCGCCAGAGCGGCGATCCTTACCACTTCTTCCCGATTCAAACAGCTTTCGGCGGCTACGTTTTTGGCTATAAAGAAGGCGTCGGCTACGATGCTACAGACTTGGGCATCGATAGCGAGGGCAGCATCGCCGCGCTCAAGTGGTTCGAAGGCATGGTCAAGGACGGCCTGCAGCCGGCTGGCGTGGACTACGACGTGATGCACACGCTCTTCACCAACAAGGAAGCGGCGATGATCATCACGGGCCCGTGGGCACTGGGCGACCGTCTGCGTCCTAGCGGCGTGCCATACGCCATTGCGCCTATCCCAGGCGGCGGCAAGCCCTTCCTCGGCGTTCAAGGCTTCATGATCAATGCCTTCAGCAAGAACAAGGAACTCGCCAAGGCCTTCCTGTTCGACTTCATCGCCGCTGAGGATATCGAAGTGACCGCTGTGGGCAAAGATGGCGTGGAGCGCACAGGCATTCCGATGGTGCTCTTCGGCTTCGACCGTCC
>RFIM01000292.1 GCA_003695215.1 Chloroflexota bacterium | reverse complement strand
TGTTCGTTTCAGTCATGATGAATGCCTCTCTTAGCTCTCGGCCACACTAAAGATACACAGACGATCGCCTTCCAGCACACAAGCCATGCGCTGGACATCGCGCCCGAGCACAGAGCGGATGATGGCATGATCGATGCGGCAAACTTCGGGATGCCGCTGCCCGATGAACACATATGGGCAGTTCAGTTCGGCCTGCAAGGCGCCGTTCTCAACGCGGCGCACCGCTGCGCGGAAGCCTTCTTCCCCTAGGATGTCCACCAATTTGTGCAAGCGTTCTTCAAGGCTGCCGCTGAGCTGCAGCGAGCCGTAGCGCGCCGCGATGCTCGCCACCATGCGATCAATGATCGCTGCAACCTGCTCTGCCGTCAAGCTAGCTTTCAGCTCGTCCAGCAGGCGCTCGGCAAAAGTGTGGTAAGCCACAGGGAAGTAACGCTCAGCGGCCTGGCTCAAGCTGTAGACGTGCTTCGGGCGCCCGACGGCTTGTCGATCCAGGCTGACCTTGAGCAAGCCTTCGGCTTGCAAGCCCGTCAGGTGATGGCGCACTGAGATCGGCGAGATGCCCAGCGCCGCCGCCAACGAGGCGACTGTCGCCTGCCCTTGCTCACGGATAGCTTGCAGCACTGCCAAGCGTGTATCGCGCATTTGCCTCACCTTTCCAGGCACGATTCGCGCCCTGCTGGCTAGACTCTAGCACGTTTTGATGGAAAAAGCAATAAGTATCATATTTATCAGATAAAAATTCGCAAAAAGGCGCCTCGCCTTATGAGCAGGGCGAGGCACCTGGCTGCGCTGAGCGCCATGCGAGCAGCTCAGGCAGGGATTGACAACTTGGCGCGGCAGTGTTCAACTGAGCTGATCACATTCTGCAGCACCTGATCGTCATCCGCCTCAAAGCTGTAGAAGACCTCCAGAAAAGTCGGCACGTGGTCCAGCCCTGCGGCCTGGACTTGCTCGGCAAAGCTCGAGACGTCGTACTCAGCGCGCGGATCAGGGAAGCCCCAGTGCGAATCGCTCTGGAAATCAGTATTTTGTAGGTGCAAGACGCCGATATGCTCGCCCACAGCCTGGAACCAAGCCTTCAGCGAGGCCGCCTTGCCATAGAGCGGCTCGTAGAGCGCATGACCGATATCCAGCACGTACTCAATGGGCACAGCGGCGCGCTCGCGCATATCTTCCTGCAGCGCGATGGCTTGCTCAATGGTGTGCGGAAACTCGCGGCGCAGCGGCGTCGGCTCCACTAGGAGCGCCCGCAAGCCGTAGCTCTGGGCCATCTCGGTGATTTGCGCCAAAGCATCGAGCAGATCATGGTAGCGCCGCTCTGCAATCTTCGGATCGGCTGCATCAGGCACGCTCATCGCGCCCAGCGGCCCGCCAACAGCTTCCACTTCCAACTCGGCCGCCAGCTCAATGGCACTCTGCCACCATTCCATCGCCGCTTGCCGCCCTGCCCGATCAGGATGCAGCAGGCCGTTGTAGGTATAGCACGCCAAGCCGACCTGCGCGCTGTGAATTTGCAGGCCAAAATCTCTGGCCGCTTGGCGCACTTGCGCTGCCAACGCCAAACGCGCTCCAAGCGGCATGAAAGGATCGATCAAATCGAACGAGAACTGCACAAGGTCTAAATTCAGCTTCTGGCGCACGAAGCGCGCCCACTCTGAAGCAGCAGGCAGGCGCTTCACCGCAAAGCCGAGGTTGATGCCAAAAGGAATGCTCATAAAGACTCCTGACTATTTGATGGCGCCCATCGTCAGGCCGCGCGCCAAATGCCGCGAGACAATCGCCGCGAAGAGGACCACTGGCAGCACGATCAGCGTGCCCGTTGCCATCATCTCGCCCCACTTCACACCGAAGCCCGTCATGAAGTTGGCCGCCTGCACGGGCGCCGTCTGGCCTGTGCTACGGTTCAGGATCAGCGCGAAGAGCAGCTCGTTCCAGCTGAAGATGAAGCATAAAATGGCTGAGACAACCACGCCCGGTATGGCCAAAGGCAAGTTGATCCGCCAGAAGGATTGGAATAGATTGCAGCCATCTACTTTGGCTTGCTCATCCAGATCGCGCGGAATGGCGCGGAACTGATCCAAGCATAGCCAGACTACCAGCGGGATGTTGAAGGTCAGGTAGATCAAGATCAGCGCTTGTGGCGTGTTGAGCATGCGCAGGTCGCGCGCGATCAGGAAGAAGGGCAAGGCCACCACAATCGGCGAGATGAAGCGGTTCGAGATGAACCAGAACCACAGGTCGCGCTTGCCGCGGAACTCAAAGCGCGCCAAGATGTAGGCCGCAGGCGTGCCAAGCAGCAGCGCCAAGAGCGTGGTGAACGTCGCCACGATCAAGCTGTTCTGCAAGCCTGTGGGCACAATCGCTGATGGGCTGAACAGCACGAAGTTGTAATGCTCTAGCGTCGGCGTGAAGAGGATTTTGGGCGGAATGGCGAAAGTATCGTTCTGCTCTTTGAGCGACGTCGAGACCATCCAGTAGAACGGCGTCAGGATGAAGAGCAAGAGCAGCAGCAGCAAGACCAACTGCAGCCAAGCGCTGGCAGGGATGCGCGAACGCCTTCGGGCAATGGCTCGGGCTTGCTGCGCGAGCAGGTTGGTTTGAAGGTTCTGAGCCTGTGCCATGCGATGCTCACCTCACTCTGCTTCAGGCGTGCGATAGAAGAAATGGATATAGGCGCGTGCCAGCACAATGCACAGGATCAGCAACAGGACAGCCTGCGCCGAGGCCACGCCCATATCGAAGATTCGGAAGCCCATGCGCTGCACGTACAAGCTGATCAGCTCGGTTGAGACGCCTGGCCCGCCGCGCGTGAGCGTGAAGGGCATATCGAACAGCTTCAGCACGTCTGCTGTGCGGATGATCATGAAGGCTGTGATGCCTGGCATCAGGTACGGCAGCTTCACATGGCGGAAGATCATCCACGGGCTCTTGGTATCAAGGCGCGCCGCCTCGACCATCTCATGTGGCACAATGGCCAGGCTAGAGAGCATGATCAGCGCAGCGAACGGCGTCCACTGCCAGATATCTGTGATGATGATCGCCACCATCGCCATGGTCGGATCGCCAAGCCAGTTGATCTTCTCGATGCCGACCAAGCCGAGCAGGTAGTTCATCAAGCCGAAATCACGGTTGAAGATCAGCACGCCCAGCAAGCCGACCACAGCTGGAGTCATGGCAATAGGGATGACTAGTGCCGTCTTGACTGTCCAGTTCAGCACGCGCCAACGGCTGCTATCAATCAGCAGGGCGATGCCAATGCCCGCCACAATCTGTACGATCAGCACGATCACCAGCATGGTCATGGTGCGCCCAAGCGATGACCAAAAGAGCGGATCGTTCAGCACGGCGGCGTAGTTCTCAAAGCCGACGAACATGCCGTTGTTCTGCGGGCGGTTCAGCAGAAAGCGCTGGAAGCTCAAGCTGACGGCGAACAGCAGCGGATACAAGCCGATCAACAGCAGCGCAATGACTGACGGCATGATCATGGCGAGCGCCAGCCAATTGATGTGCGGAAACCGTCTGCGCTGCTTCGCGCCCAGAGCTTCTACATTGACTGCCTCTGCCATGTTTGCCATAGGCCTTGCTCCTGGCTCACTCTAGGTTCGTGTGGCGTGCGCGCATTTGCTCAGGCGTCTGTCCCGTCAGCTCGCGCAGCATGATCGAGATCAGATCGAAGAAGACCAGTTGTACTGCCTCATACAAGCTGCCCATTGGCAGCAGGCTTGTATGGCTGCCTGTGTCGTCTGCCATAGTCTGTGCGGGCAGATGAATGACCACGTCCGCTTGCGAAGGCGCGCGCCCGCTAGGCTGCGCCGTGATGCACATGGTGCGCGCGCCATCGCGCTTGGCAACGCCCATCAAAGCCAAGACGGTCGAGAACTCGCCTGGGCCGGCGCTTACGATCAGCAGATCGCCTTCGCCCAAGTGCGGTGTGGTCATATCGCCGACCACGTGCGCATCGAAGCCCAGATGCATCAGGCGCATGCACAACGCCTTCATCATCAGCCCCTCGCGCCCGACTCCATAAGTGGCAATGCGCCGCGCCGCCATGATTGTATCACACATCAGGCGCGCCGCCTCAGGTTTCACCTGCTCAAAGACGGCGCCGATCTCGCTGAGCGCTTGCCGCGCCATGCTTTGGACATCTTGCTGTGTTTGCATCTTAAAAGTCCTCGTCTAAAGCAGTTTTTGCCAGTAGAGATCAGCCTGAGCTGACCTCTACTGGCGCGCTAGCACTTATTGTAGCTTAGGCAGACGCCCTTCGGTATAGTCGCGCAAGATAGTCGCCATTTGCGCCTCGATGCGCGCCACGCCTTCCTCAACCGAGATGTTGCCCAGCATCATCTCCGTGCCGAACTGCG
>RFIM01000291.1 GCA_003695215.1 Chloroflexota bacterium | reverse complement strand
GAAGTGGTCTCGCCGCACGATCGCGGCGCGGAGATTGTGGCGAAAGTGGCGGAATGGCTAGCTTTCGGCGTCGAGGCGGTCTGGATCGTCTATCCGAGCGCGCAGAGCGTGCATATCTACACAGACATGCGCAGCAGCCGCATTCTCAGCGGCGACGATTTGCTGGAAGGGCACGGCGCGCTAGCAGGCTTCAGCGTGCCTGTGCGCAAGCTGTTCAGCGACTGAGTCTAGCAAGTAGGCACCGACATGTGCTAGAATAAATGTAAGCACCAAAGCATAGGAGGCGCATCGCTTTCCATGTCCATTTTGCCTGGGATCGAGTTTTTCAATCGCCTCAGTGAGCGTTCCAACGACTATGCGGACATGATCAGCGATCTGATCGAGCAGGCGCACACGAATTATCTGCACTATCTGGCTGCGGCCGCTACTACAGACGTTGAGCAAGTCTGGCAGCGCTTTCACGAGAGCTTCGCCCTGGAGCAGGATATTGACACCCTGGCAACGCTATATGAGCTAGTGCGGCGCAATGCCATCTGCAATTTGCTCCTGTAGCGCGCTCGGGCGTTCGGCAGCTGGCACAGACGTGGTAGACTTAGGCCACGTCTGTGCTTTTTGTGAAAATTCCCGATGAATCAGAGCGCCCTGCAGGCCTATCTCCGACTCGGGCTATTGATCGTCGTCGGATCGGTGTTATTATTGGTAGTGCAGCAACCAGATACGGCCGAGTACGTCGTCACGGTGCTGAGCTTGTGCATTGGCTTGCTGTTGGTGGCGCTAGTGGCGCTGGTTGCGCGCTTTCTATGAACCACATTTTCACTCTAAGGAGCGTTTTCAAATGAAGCGTTTGTTTCACCGTTTAGGCATTGCCCTAATCCTAGCTGCGCTAGTGTTGGCAGGCCTTGCCATGCCCAATCAGGGCGCACAGGCTGTTGACCCTGATACGTTCTATGGCGGCTGGCCTTACAGCGTGCCGCCTAAAGGGCATCTGAATACATTCGTGCCTGATGGCCTGGCGCTCGGCATCTACCAAGACCTGCTCGAGCCGTCCATGGCGATGTACGTGTGGGCGCAGGATACCTACCGCGGCCTGTTGGCGGAGTCCTGGGGCTTTGAAGGCAATGACACTTACGTCGTCAAGCTCAAGAGCGGCGCTCGCTGGAGCGACGGCAGCCCTGTGACTGCCCGTGACGTCGTGGTGACCTACGCTATCGGGCGGCTGCGCAACTTCGCCGATTTCACCTATGTAGATACTGTGACGCAGCGCGATGAACTGACCGTCGAGTTCAAGCTGAAGAATCCTTCCACTTTAGTGGAGCGCCTGCTGCTGCGCACGCGCATCCGCGCTGCCAAGACTTACGGCGCGATCGCTGAGAAAGTCGAGGCCTTCCTGGCCGCAGGCAAGGATCGGGCTGGCGCCGACAAAGCCGAGTGGGACGCCCTCGTGGCCGAAATCAACGAATACCGCCCAGAGAAGCTGCTCAGCAGCGGCCCTTACACTCTGGACTTGGCTGACGTGACCGACTCGCAGCTGACCTTGCGCCGCAACGAGTTCAGCATCTTCAAAGATGCCAAGTTCAACAAGGTGGTGCTTTACAATGGCGAGACCGAAGCCGTCACGCCGCTGTTCTTGGCTAAGGAGATGTACTACGGCACGTACTTCTTCCCACAGTCAACTGAGCGCGCCTTGATCGAGGCAGGCTTCACTATCCTGCGCTCGCCAACTTACTCAGGCCCAGGCTTGTTCTTCAACTATGAGAAAGTGCCTGCCTTCCAAGACGTGCGCGTGCGCCATGCCATCGCCTATGCCATCGATCGCGCTCAGGTCGGCGCCGTTGCCTATGGCGAGCTGAGCGGCAATCCTGCCAAGTACATGGTTGGCATCAGCGATAGCGCCGTGCCCAATTGGATTCCGCAAGACGTGATCGCTACGCTCAACACCTATGACTACAACCCTGAGAAAGCCGCGCAGCTGATGGAAGAAGCCGGCTACACTAAGAGCAACGGCGTCTGGACGAAAGACGGCAAGCCTTTTGAGGTCGAGCTGCTAGTGCCTTCCGATTTCACGGACTGGGTGCCTGCTGGCGAGAACGTCGCTGAGCAGCTGAACGCTTTCGGCATCCGCACGACCGTGCGCGGCACGCCGCGTGCACAGCAAGTGGCGGACGTCAAAGCAGGCAACTTCGATATGAGCATCCTGCTCTGGGGCTTCCCGAACCCGCATCCATTCTATGCTTACCGCAACATGTACATCACCAACACGGTCGGCAAGCTGCCCGATGAGAAAGGCGCTAGCATCCCGCTCGTGCAGACAGTCGATGGCGAAGAGTATGATTTCGCCGCCTTGATCGCAGCCTCAGGCGCTGGCATCGACTTCGGGCCACAGCGCGAAGCCGTCACCAAGCTGGCTGTCAGCTTCAACAAGTTGCTGCCTATCGTGCCGCTAGTCGAGCGCTTGGGCAACACGCCGCTGCTGACAGAAGCCTTTGAAAGCGTTCCACCAGCCGACGACCCGCTCTATACCAATGCCTTCGGCCAGGATAGCTACATCGTCCTGTGGCTGATTGACGGCACCTTGGCGCCCAAACAGCGCTGAGCCTGATCGCTCTCAAAAATTGAGATAACCTTGTGAGGCGGGCGCAAGTCCGCCTCATAGCTTGTGTCTAGACGCCTATGAGACTATTCGCTTATTTGTGATAGTTGACACAAGCCTAGACTCGCCTCTACAATTTGATCCAGCATCTAGGCTCTGCGTGAAAAGCAGGGCCTTGCCATGCCCATAAACCGATCTATCTCCGTGAGGATATGCTATGCTGCTGAGATCGTTTTTCACTGCCATCACGCGCCTCTCACTGCGTTTCAAGTGGATCACTATCTTGCTGACAGTGGCCACGCTCGTGCTCGGCGTGATCGCCGCTGTTCAGCTCAATCAAGAGTTCCTGCCCAACATCGAGTTCCCGCAGACTTTTGTAGTGACGCTTCGGCCAGGCGCCAGTAGCGAAGACTTGCGCGATCTGGTCACTATTCCGCTGGAAGAGGCCTTTGCAGCGATCAACGGTGTGCTGCCTGAAGGCCTGGAATCGACCACTGCAGCGCCTGTTTCGTTCTTGATCGTGCGCAACGACTATGGCGTGCGCTCGGATCGGCTGCGCAAGCAGCTGCAGGCTGCCATTGATCGCGTGATCGCCGATGGCGTGCCTATCGGCCTGGAGACGACAGCGGACCTGACGCCTGAGATCATGACCAAAGTGCTGAGCAAGGCGCCGAGCATGTTCAAGCACTTCGAGAGCCGCCATCTGTTAGCTATGGCGCCTGAAGTGCTGAACGCCGCTTTTGCGCTTGATCCGCGCTTTGCCGATCAGCTGGACTTGCTGGCGCGCGATCAGTTGGCAGCGGCGCGTGTGAGCGGCGCGGTCAGCGGCGTCAACCCTGAGGTCGAGCCTGTGCCTTTGCCGTCAGCATGGCGCATCGTCACGGAAGGCCCGAACGCGAACGTGCCGCGCATCATCAACTTCAACCTGAGCGATATTCCTGTCATCACCTCGAGCGTCTCCAGCGCCTCGCCTGAAGTCACGCCTGAGCAGCTGCGCGAGTTAGTAGAGACTGAGCTGCTCGCTGCGATCGAGAAATTGGATGGCGTCGCGAGCGCGCGCCTGGCTGGCGGTCAGCAGATTCCGCCTGAGGTGACCGAAGCGGCGCGCCGCGCGCTGGCCCAAGGCAAGGCTGAAGCGATTGGCAATGGCGGCATCGGCGAGCCTGCCACGCCCGTGACGCAGCCGCCTGCTGAGGGCGGTTCTCAAGGCACGCCTGGGCGCAGCGCCCCGAGCTTGCCGCCCAACTGGCTGACGGCCTCGCCCTTGCCCTTGCCCAATCCCGTTGGCGGGCTGCTTGAGCAGCGCTTTGGCATCCGTGCGCAGCTGCGCACCGCCGCTGACCTGCTCAACCTGACAGATCGGGAGGGCAAGCCGCTCAGCTTAGCAGAAGTGCTCGACCGCGTGGCGAACATCGCCAACGGCATCACCTATCTGCGGTCGCTCACGCCTGAGATTCTGGCCTATTGGCGCGCTGAGGCGCCGAACTTCAGCGCTGAGCTGAGCGAGCCCGCCCTGCGCGCTATCGCCGATTCAGTGCTGTATCACGGCGCTTGGGCCCAGCTGCGCGGTCAGAGCGGTTTCAGCCAGGTGCGCAGCCTTGCCGATCTGGCCAAAATCAAGGGCAGCGCCGCGGCGACGCTCAACGCTGTGGTCGCCCAGACGCCTGCTGAGCTGCGCAGCTTCGCTGTGCGCCTTGTTGACGCGCTCTCGCCTGAGGCAATCCGCGTGCTGCTGAGCTTGGAGCCGCGCTTCGCTGAGGAACTCTCGCCCGAAGTGCTGCGCTTAATGTCGGCTGAGGCGCTTGCGGCGTTGCCTGAAGGCTTCATCAGCGGCTTGAGCGATGCCAAGCTGCGCGCCGAGCTCGAGGCGATCATCGCCGATCCGAGCAAGTCAGCAGCAGCGGCACTCAACAACGGCGCTGCTGTCGAGAGCTTCGCTGACGATCCGAATGCGCCTGCGCTAGCAGCCGCTTGGCAAAATGTGCCCGGCGTGACCTTGCAGCAAGCCGACGATCTGCTCAAAAAGCCGTTCGGATTGAGCGCAGCGGCTTTCTTGAACGCCATCGCTGCCACGCCGCAAGGCGGCGCCGCACTGATCGCCTCGCTCTCGGCCGACGCCTTGAATTACGTCCAAGCGCGCGATCTGAACTTCTTCAACGAGCTTTCCAGCACCACGATCCAGCTCCTCAGCCCAGAGACGCTCGCGGCGCTGCCGCCTGCCGTCCAGGCGCGCGCACAGGATTTCACGCCGACGCGCAACGTCACGCGCACTAATCAGCGCGAGAGCCTGAGCATCATCGTCTTCAAAGCGCAAAATGCTAACACCATCGCGGTCTCGGATCGTGTCGAGGAAATCTACCGCGAGGTGAAGGCGAAGTACCCTGACCTACAGATCGTCACCGTCTTCGAATCAGCGGGCTTCATCCGCGAGTCCATCGAAGGTGTGGTGCGCGAAGGCGGCCTAGGCGCTATCGGCGCCGTGCTGATGATCTTGGTCTTCTTGAACTTCAGCGTGCGCAGCACTTTGGTAGCAGCCGTCTCCATTCCGACCTCGATCGCCGCGGCCTTGCTGCTGATGCGCTGGCTGCCCGAGACCGTCAACGCCTGGCTGCAGACTCAGCCTGAGAGCGGCTTGGTGACTTTCCTGCTGCGGCTCTTCCCTGCCAGCATCACGCTCAACATCATGACGCTGAGCGGCTTGACGGTTGCCATTGGGCGTGTAGTGGACGACTCTATCGTGGTGCTGGAGAACATCTATCGTCAATTGCAGAAGGGCATGGATGCGAAGGAAGCGGTCATCAAAGGCACGCGCGATGTCAGCCTGGCCATCTTCGCCGCTACCTTGACGACCGTGGTCGTCTTCTTGCCCATCGGCTTGACGGGCGGCGTCATTGGCGAGTTCTTCCTGCCTTTCGGCTTGGCGGTCACCTACGCTTTGGCGGCCTCTTTCGTAGTGGCGATCACGACCGTGCCTGTCTTGGCGTTCATGTTCATCCGCAAGCAAGATATGCCAGAGGAGAAGGAAGGCTTTTTGGCGCGGCTGTACGTGCCAATTTTGGAATGGTCGCTCAAGCATCGCGTGGCTGTGCTCGGCATCGCAGCGATCTCGCTCGCCATTGGTTTAGCGCTCTTCGCCTCGCGCCCGACCACATTCCTGCCCGCGCTCGGCGAGCCACAGATCACTGTCGATGTGAGCATGCCTGCCAACACGCCTATCGCACAAACCGACTTGCTAGTGCGCGAGTTTGAGGCGTACCTTGAAGAGCTGCGCCAGGCTGAGCGCGGCATCAGCCGTTATCTGGTCAACGTGGGCAGCGGCGGTGGTTTCGGCGATATCGCTGCGGCTATCGGCGGTGGCGGCGGCGTGAACGGCGCGCGGGCCTCGATCACTATCGGCGTCGAGGTGACGGGCGAGGCGCTCAGCGCTCTGACCGCTGAAGTGCGCCAAAAGGCGACTGCGATCTTCGGCGAGGACAACGTCACCGTCTCGCGGGCATCGATCAGCGAGCAGGGCTTCGGCGGCTTCGCTGTGGTCGTCAGCGGCGATGAAGCCGACTTGCGCGCCATAGACGCCGAGATCATCAAGGCGTTGAGCCGCGTGGAAGGCTTGACCAACATCGCCAGCTCGCTAGAGCGTGTCGGCAGCTCGAAATCCTATCTGCGCGTGGCTCAGCGCTCGGCCGTGCAGTACACGGCTGAGCTGGAGGTGACTGATACGCTCGGCGTGACGCGGAAAGCTATCGAGGCAGTGCGCGCCATTCCAAACCTGCCTGAGGGCATCACTATCAGCGAAGGTTTCCAGAGCCAGCAACAGACCGAGGGCTTCAATCAGACTTTCGGCACTATGGGCATCGCTGTTGTGGCTGTTTACATAGTCATGGTGCTGACCTTCGGCTCGCTCGTGTATCCGTTCGCCATCTTGTTCAGCTTGCCTGTGGCAGTGGTCGGCGCGGCGCTGCTGCTGACCATCACCGATCGCGTAGTCGGCATCTCGGCGCTGGTCGGCATGCTGATGCTGATCGGCATCGTGGTCACGAACGCGATTGTGCTCTTGGACCGCGTTCAGCTGAACCGCAAGGAGAAGGGCATGAAGCCGATTGAGGCGCTGATCGAGGCAGGGCGCACGCGCCTGCGTCCGATCTTGATGACAGCTATCGCAACGATGGTGGCGCTCTCACCGTTGGCGCTCGGCTTCTCCAAAGGCGCGATCATCGCCGCAGAACTCGGCACAGTGGTCATTGGCGGCTTGTTCAGCAGCACCTTGCTGACGCTGCTGGTCGTGCCGGTGGTCTATAGCCTGCTAGATGGCGCGCAACGGCGCTTAGGCAGCAAGCGCGCTGAGTGATCGGCTTGGCACGTGGTCGGCGTTGTGCCGACCACGTTTTTTCAGGCGGAGGTCAGTTGCGGCTGCAGCCAGCCTTGCAGATGCTGCAAGGCCAGTGCGCTGAGCGCCTCAAGATGCATCGGCGAGTCGTTCAGGGCAGGGATGTACTGATAGGCTTCGCCGCCTGCCTCTAAAAAGACTTTTCGGTTCTCGCTATCGATCTCCTCGAGCGTCTCCAGGCAGTCAGCGGCGAAGCCAGGGCAGATCACATCCACGCGGCGCACGCCCTGTGCCGCAAGTTCTACCAAAGCCTCGCTAGTATAAGGCTTCAGCCATTCCTCGCGGCCGAAGCGCGATTGAAAGGCAACCACATAGTCTGCCTTGGGCAAGTCAAGCGCTTCTGCCACAAGGCGCGCCGTCTTCTGGCATTCGCAATAGTACGGATCGCCGTTCATGAAATAGCGCTTAGGGATGCCATGAAATGAGAAGACCAGCTTTTCGCCTCGCCCATTTGCCTGCCAGGCCTGGCGGATGCGCTCAACTAAGGCGGCGATGTAGGCGGCTTGGTCGTGATAGTGCATGATGAAGCGCAGTTCGGGCAGCCAGCGCCAACGTTGCAGCTCAGCAGTGACAGCATCGAAGACTGAGGCGACTGTTGTGGCCGAATACTGTGGGAAGAGCGGCAAGATGAGCAGGCGGCGTACATTGGCGGCGCGCAGCTGATTGAGCGCATACGGGATAGACGGATCGCCATAGCGCATCCCGAGCGCCACCTGAAGCGGCTGCGCGCTGTGCGGCTGCAGGCGCGCCTGAAGGCCGTCAGCGATCGCCTGCGAGTAGAGCAGCAGCGGCGAGCCTTCCTGGCGCCAGATCGAGGCATACAGCGCAGCCGAGCGGCGCGGTCGCCTGTTCAGGATGATGGCGCGCGTCAGCAACCACCACGTCAGGCGCGGAAACTCGAAGACTCGCGGATCGTCAAAGAATTGGCGCAAGTAGCGGCGCAAAGCAGGCGCTGTGGGCGCATTGGGCGTGCCGAGATTGGCAACCAGGATGCCGATGCGCTCGGCGCTACCATGCGGGTAGTTGGAGAGGCCGATGTACTTCATGGGTTTAACCTGCATGAAATCTGCGTTAAACGAGCGTGACTTTTAGATTATGCAGATTTCTATAGGATTCTGCAAGTTTTAGCGCTGAGCCGAGGCGGCCAGCAGTTGGCGCCCAAGGGCGATATCGGCACGGATTTGAGCGCTGAGCGCCTCGATACTGCTGAACTTTTGCTCGCCGCGCAGGCGCGCCACGAAGTCGAGCGTCAGGATTTGACCGTATATCTCGCGATCGAAATCGAGCAGGTGCGCTTCGACGCGCGTCTCGGTCCCGTCGAAGGTCGGGCGCGAGCCGATGTTGGTGACAGCAGCGAAACGTTCCGCGCCTAGATGGGCGTAGCAGGCGTAGACGCCGTTGGCGGGCAAGAGTTGCTCTGACCAGACGGCCAGGTTTGCCGTCGGGAAGCCAATGGTGCGCCCGCGATGATCGCCGTGGATGACCTCGCCTGCCACGCGATACGGGCGCGCCAACAGATCAGCGGCGGCGGCTACATCGCCTTCAGCCAGCGCCTGCCGAACGGCGCTGGAGCGAATGGCGCGGTGCTGCGAGTCCATCAGCAGGTCGATAGACTGAACGCGGAAGCCTTTTTGTTGCCCTTGCGCGCTCAGGAAGGCGAAATCGCCTTCGCGTTGGTAGCCGAGCGCGAAGTCGGGCGTCAGCCATAGGCAGGTCATGCGCAGATGCGCCAGGAGCAAGTCTACGAAGGCGGCTGCGCGCATATGGCGCGTGCTTTGGTCGAACGGTTGGGTGACGACGACATCCACGCCCAGCGCCGCCAAGAGTTCGGCGCGCTGCTCGGGCGTGGTCAGGTAGTAGCGCCCTGTGATGCCGCGCAGCAGCACGTCAGGATGCGGGAAGAAGGTGACCACAACGGCGAGCTGGTCACTGTGATGGGCTGACTCGACCACTTGTCTGATCAGGTATTGATGACCGCGATGGACGCCGTCAAAAATGCCGATGGTGACCACAGAAGGCTGCGCCAATTGGATGCTCGAGAGCTGCATAGCGTGTTGAAACAAGGCGTTCTTCCATCGCGTCAAGGGACTTCAGGACTTCAACCAGAATCATAGCCTCACAGGCGCCGTTTGTCATCTCATAGCGCCAGCGACTTGCCGCTTAGCGCGGCGTGCGCCACAATTTAGCTCGCATAGACCACACACCAGGAGAGACGCGCTATGAAATATCGGCTGAGCCTTGCGGTAAGCGCCTTGCTGCTCTTCGCTATGCCGACGGTCGCTTGGGCGGCTGAGGATGAGAAGGCCAGCGCGCCTGCGGGCATCGGTTTGCTGATCTTAATGCTGGGCATCTTGGCCATTGCCATTGTTGGCGGCTACTACATTCGCCAAAATCAGCTGGCAGCTGAAGAGGAGCGCAAGGCCAAAGAGCAGTGAGCGTGACGGCACGGAAGTGCCAGGCTTCCGTGCCGTCGGCTGCGACTACTCAGCGCTGGGCAGGCGGCAGCACAAGACGAGGTTCTTGGCTGCGTAGACTTCGTCGACGCGGCTGACGGGCGTTGTGTGTGGCGCGCTGTGCAGCAATTCGGGCGTTTCGCGGGCCTCGCGGGCGATAGCCTGCATCGCGGCAATGAAGCGGTCGAGCGTCTCTCGGCTCTCGCTCTCAGTAGGCTCGATCAGCAAGGCTTCGCGCACGATCAATGGGAAGTAGTTGGTCGGCGGATGGAAGCCGTAGTCCATCAGGCGTTTGGAGATATCCAAAGCATGCACATTGGGTGCATCAGGGAAGCGCCCTTCGATCACCACCTCGTGGCCGCACATGCGATTGTAGGGCACAGTGTAGGTATCGGCGAGGCGCACGCGCACATAATTGGCGTTCAGCACAGCATGGCGGCTGATCGCTTTCAAGCCTTCGGCGCCGTGCAAGGCGATATAAGTGTAGGCGCGCACATGCATGCCGAAATTGCCGTGAAAAGCCTTCAGGCGTCCGATGCTCTTCTCAGGCATCACAAAGCCATAGCGCGGCGCGCTCTCGGCGTCAGGCGCTTCTTCCACAATCGCGACAATTGGGCCAGGCAGATAAGGCAAGAGCTTTTGGTTGACGGTCACAGGGCCTGAGCCAGGGCCGCCGCCGCCGTGCGGCGTGCTGAAGGTCTTGTGCAGATTGTAGTGCATCACGTCAAAGCCAAGCTCGCCTGGCTTGATCACGCCGAGCATGGCGTTCATGTTGGCGCCGTCCATGTACATCAGGCCGCCGCATCCATGCACAATTTTGATGATCTCCTCGATATTCTCGTCAAAGACGCCGAGCGTGCTAGGCACAGTGATCATCATGCCCGCCACGGTCTCGTCGGCGGCGGCGCGCAAGGCGTTCAGGTCCACGTCGCCGCGCTCATCTGAAGGCAAAGTCACGACTGTGTAGCCTGCCATCGCCGATGTAGCTGGATTAGTGCCATGCGCGCTATCGGGCACTAGGATTTTGGTGCGTTTACTATCGCCACGATCTTGATGATAGGCGCGGATCATCAGGATGCCGGCGAGCTCGCCTTGTGCGCCTGCAGCAGGCTGCAAGCTGCAGCCTTGCATGCCGCTGATCTCGCACAGCCACTGCTGCAGCGTGTACATCAGCGCCAAGGCGCCTTGCGCCGTCTCTGGTGGCTGCAACGGATGTAAGTTGGCGAAGCCTGGCAAGCGCGCCGTATCTTCGTCGATCTTCGGATTGTACTTCATCGTGCAAGAGCCAAGCGGATAGAAGCCTTTGTCAATGGCGTAATTCAGCTGGCTCAAGCGCACGAAGTGGCGCACCACGTCTAACTCTGAGACTTCAGGCAGCTCGAGCGAGTCGCGCAGCCATGCCTCAGGCAAGGGCGCGGTTTCGGGCACGTCCAGCTTCGGCATGAGCGTCTCAGCCTTGCGTCCACTGGCGCTGAGTTCATAGATCAGCGGTTCTAAGACTTTGGCTTGAACAGTTTGCGTAGTCATGGTAGGAAGAACTCTCTCTAAGCCTGCGAGAAGGCGGCTAGCGCCTCGACGAGCGCGTCAATCTCGGCGCGTGTGTTCATCTCAGTGACCGCGATCAGCATTTGGTTCTCCCGATCGGGATAATCCTGGCTCAGGTCATAGCCGCCGATGATCTGATGCGCTTCCAGCAGATAGCGGTTGACTTCAGCCACAGGGCGCGGGCAGGTCACTACGAATTCATTGAAGAAGGGCAAGCGCGTGTGGACTTGATAGCCGTTCAGCTGGGCGATGCGCTCAGCTGTGTAGTGCGCCTTATGGTAGCACACCTCAGCGACGCGCCGCAAGCCGTGTTTGCCCATCAGCGCCAGGTAAATGCAGCCTGCCAAAGCCATCAAGCCCTGGTTAGTGCAGATGTTGCTGGTAGCTTTCTCGCGGCGGATATCTTGCTCGCGCGGCCGCAAGGTCATGACATAAGCGCGCCGTCCGTCGCTATCGACAGTCTCGCCGACGATGCGCCCTGCGATCTTACGCACTAAGTCGTTGCGCACAGCGAAGAAACCGAGATATGGGCCGCCGAAGCTCAAGGGAATGCCGAGCGATTGCCCTTCGCCGACCACGATATCAGCGCCGAGTTCGCCGGGCGGCTTGAGCAAGCCGAGCGCGATCGGCGTGGTGACGATGCACAACAAGGCGCCGCTAGCATGAACTTTCTGTGCCAAGCCGCGAAAATCCTCGATCTGGCCGAAGAAATTCGGATACTGCACGGCGAACATGGCCGTGTTCTCATCCAATAGGTCGAGCAGGTCGTCGAGCGTAGCGCGCCCGCTTTTATCGCCCACAAAGCGCGTGCCGTTGCCTTGATGGTAGGTGCGCGCCACGGCGCGATACTGCGGATGGATGTTCGGGCTGAGGATCACCTTGTTGCGCTGATGCCTGTGGTGCGTCAGAGCGACTGTGACGGCCTCGGCGAAGCTGGTGGCGCCATCATAATGGCTGGCGTTAGCGGCATCCATGCCTGTCAGCTTGGCGATCATGCTTTGCCATTCGAAGGTCGCCTGGAGCGTGCCTTGGCTCAGCTCAGGCTGGTAGGGCGTATAGGCAGTGTAGAACTCGCCGCGCATCAGCATGTGGTTGATGACGCTGGGCGTGTAGTGGTTATAGGCGCCGGCGCCCAGAAAGAGCGCGTACTCAGGTGTGACGGCGTTGTGGCTGGCCAATGCCTGCAATTCCCAGAGCGCCTCCATCTCGCTGAGTGGCTCAGGGATGTTCAAAGGCGGGAAGCGATATTTCTCAGGGACGGCGTCAAAAAGCTCCTCAAGTTTGCTGATGCCAATAGCTGCCATCATGGCGGCACGGTCGGCATCCGTGTGTGGAATATAGGTCATGGCGGATACCTTTTCAACAGTTGACGATCATGCTGAACTCACGCTTTGAATCCAGAGGCGG
>RFIM01000290.1 GCA_003695215.1 Chloroflexota bacterium | reverse complement strand
TCCATCTCTTCGCGGCTGATCTCCAATTGGTCGGCGATGAACTCAGCCGCGTTGCCCATCAGCTTATCGGTCATAGAGCAGTACAAGCCATCATGCTGCAGGCTATCCTTCAGCTCGACGTGACCGTAGCGCGCGCCGCTGCGCGCCGCCATGTCCAGATAGGGCGCGTTGCTCATGCTCTCAGTGCCGCCTGCCACATAGGCCAGGCCATCGCCCGCTTTGATGCCATTCGCCGCCAGCATGACCGCCTTCAAGCTGCTGCCGCAAGCCTTGTTGACGGCCGTGCCGCCGACTGTATCAGGCAGGCCTGCGCCGACCCAAATCTGGCGTGGCACTGCCTGCCCAGAGCCTGCCGCCACCACCTGGCCGATGATCACCTCGCTGATCGACTCAGGCGGCAGGCCGCTGCGCTCAACTGCAGCGCGCACAGCCATGCTGCCCAGCTGAACCGCGCTGAAAGGCTTGAGCGCGCCTAAAAACTTGCCCTGCGGCAAGCGCGCGCCGCTCACAATGACCACGTCGGTCGCTTGTTTGCCATTGCTGCTCATGAAAAATTCCTTTGCTCCACAGCTGCTCTTTAAAGCCTCAGCCGCCATTGGGCGAAGGTTGCCAGGCCTCGCGCAGTTTGCGCCAGGTCTGGCTCAGCTCATCCGGGATGACTCGCGTGCTGCCCACAACAGACATGAAGTTCGTATCGCCTGCCCAGCGCGGCACCACATGCAGATGGAAATGCCCTGCTACGCCTGCGCCCGCTGCCTCGCCCAGGTTGGCGCCGATGTTGAAGGCTTGCGGCTTGTAGACGTGCCGCAGCGTGGCCAAGGCCGCGTTGGTCGTGAGCATTAAATCGGTCAGGGCTTCAGGCGGCAATTGCTCAGTGCTTGGCACGTGTGCGTAGGGAATGATCATCAAGTGACCGTTGTTGTAGGGATATAAGTTGAGTGCAACGTAAACGTGCGCCGAGCGGTAGATGATCAGTTCCGCCTCATCTTCAGCAGCGATCTTGGCACAAAAGATGCAGTCCACTTCGGGCTTCTTTTTCTCTCCGCTCAGGTAGGTGTAGCGCCAAGGCGTGTATAGGTGATCAAAGTTGGGCATGGCAGCGCTGTTATAGGGCCTTTCGGTAAACGCCACAGCGGATGCGAGCTAAGCTCTTATTCTAGCCGACTCGCGGCAAAATAAAAGGCCAGATTTGGGCGAAAGCGGCGATGTGCGAAACAGAGCCTTCTGCGCAGGCGCTATTTGCTGCAAGCATGGCCAGAAGCCTATTTTGGGGGCCATTTTTCTAATCGGGCGATCATTGCAGTTTGGCGATCGACGTGTTATATATGAATAGGCGCCCTATGGCGCATGCTGAAGAGTTTCACTTTGAAAAGGTGAGCAAGATGTTTTCACGCAAGTTCTTCCGTTTGATAGCGCTGCTGATGGTAGCGGCGCTGATGTTCGGTGCGCTGGGCAGCGTCACACGCGCACAGACCGTCGAGCTGCGCATTCTATGGTACAACGACGGCAACGAAGGTGAAGTCTACCGTGCGGCGCTAGATAAGTTTGAAGCGGCCAATCCGGGCATCAAAGTGACTCTGGATGTCGTTGGCTTCAGCGATCTGCACAACATTCTGCAGGCGAATATCGAAGCAGGCACGCCGCCCGACATGGGCAGCATCACGCAGCTCGGTCGCTTCCAGGGCCGCTACCTCGACTTGCGTCCGTATCTCGCCGATCCAGAGGCATTCGAGGCAAACTACCCCGAATCGTTCCTGAACTGGCTGCGCGTGCCAGGCGGCCAAGATAAGGGCATTTACGGCTTCCCGCGCTCGGTCGGCGTCAGCGGTCCGTTCGTGAACGTCACGCTTTTTGAGCAAGCGGGCATTCCCTTGCCTGAAGGCGATAAGGTGACTTGGGCTGAGTGGATCGACCTGGCCACCAAAGTGGCAAAGGCGACCAACACGCCATATGCTGTGGCGATCGACCGCTCAGGGCATCGCACCTTCGGGCCGATGATGAGCTACGGCGCGCAGATTCTCGATCCTGCCACAGGGCGCTTCACGGTCGATTCGCCTGGCTTCCGCGCCTTTGCGCAGGAGATGAAGCGCTGGCACGATGAAGGCTTGACGCCGAAGGAAGTCTGGATTGGCGGCGGTGGCGCCTACCGCGCGGCGAAGGAGTACTTCGTCAATGGCGAGCTAGTCTTCTACTACAGCGGCAGCTGGCAGATTTCCGCCTTCACGCGCGAGATCGGCGATGCCTTTGAATGGCGGGCTGTGCCTCAGCCCTGCGGCGAGACAGGCATCTGCGGCGGCATGCCGGGCGGCACAGCTTTGGTCGCCTTTGCAGGCACCAAGCATCCGCAGGAAGTCGCCAAGGTGATGGAATACCTTGCCAGCACTGAAGTCAATATCGAGACTTCAGCCAACTCGCTGTTCCTGACGGGCAACTTGAAGGCGATTGAGCAAGGCGTGCCATACCCTGCCAGCAAGGAGCAGTTCGACGTCTTCTTAAGCAACATTCCGAAGCTGACCGAGCAAGGCTGGCGCCTGCAAGGCCATCCGTTCATCGACATCATCAACGTCGAGACGCGCGATCAGCTTGGCCGCTACTTCGCAGGCGAGATCGACCTCGACGAAGCCATTCGCCGCCTGCAGGCGAAAGTTGACGAGGCCTGCGATAACGAGCCGAACAAGTGCATCCCTTGGTAAGGCGATCTGACGAACTTTAGCGCACAGGCGGGAATTCTCCCGCCTGTGGCATTTCCGCTAGGCGCGGCGCAGGTTGTAGAAGGCGCCCATGCCTGGATAGTGCGCCGCACTGCCCAGGTCTTCCTCAATGCGCAGCAGCTGATTGTACTTGGCCACGCGATCCGAGCGCGCAGGCGCGCCCGTCTTGATCTGCCCTGCGTTGATGCCAACAGCCAGATCGGCGATAGTGCTATCTTCGCTCTCGCCGCTGCGATGACTGACCACAACTGTCCAGCCAGCGCGCATGCTCATCTGCGCAGCGGACATCGCTTCGCTCAGCGTGCCGATCTGATTGACCTTGCACAGCAAGCTGTTGGCCGCGCGTTCACGAATGGCGCGTGCCAAGCGCTTGGTGTTAGTCACCAGAAAATCGTCGCCGACCAGCTGCACGCGCTCGCCATAAGCTGCACACAGCTTCTGCCAGCCGTCCCAGTCATCTTCAGCCAGGCCATCTTCCAGTGAGATGATCGGATACTTGTTGAGCCAATCGCCCCAGAAGGCGATCAGCTCATCCGTATCGAGCGCCTTGCCTTCCAACTTCAGATGATACTTGCCATCTTGGTAAATTTCCGTGACCGCTGGATCGAGCGCGAGCATGATCTGTTCGCCAGGACGGTAACCCGCTTTCTCAATGGCCATCAGGATGAATTCGATAGCCTGGGCGTTGTATTTCAGGTCGCTGGGCGCAAAGCCGCCTTCATCGCCAACAGTCGTGCTTTTGCCGTGATCGTGCAGCACCTTTTTCAGGCTGTGATAGATCTCCACACCCCAGCGCAAGCCCTCTGAGAAGCTGGGCGCGCCAACAGGCATGATCATGAACTCCTGGAAGTCAGTGCTGTTGCTGGCGTGCTTTCCGCCATTCATGATGTTCATCATCGGGACGGGCAAGGTATTCGCGTGCGCGCCGCCTAAGTAGCGGTAGAGTGGCATGCCCGCGCTTTGCGCGGCCGCTTTGGCGACGGCGAGCGATACAGCCAGGATGGCGTTGGCGCCAAGCCGACTTTTATTGGGCGTGCCGTCTAGATCGATCATGATCTGATCAATGGCGAGTTGATCGAACGCCTCTTGACCGTACAGCTCCTCGCTGATGGTATTGTTGACGGCATCAACGGCCTTCAGCACGCCTTTGCCGCCATAGCGCGCTTTATCGCCGTCACGCAGCTCAACAGCCTCATGCTGGCCTGTGCTAGCGCCGCTCGGCACAATGGCACTGCCAAACGAGCCGTCCTCGAGTTCCACTTCAACTTCAACGGTCGGATTGCCGCGTGAGTCCAAGACTTCACGGGCGTGAATGGCTGTGATAGCAGGCATCTGCTCAGACTCCTTATTGCGTTTGCCTAATCGGCGCAACTTTACCGCGTTTGGGCTTTTTTGGCACATAGCTTGGGCGCATGTGCAGTTGAGGAACGGCTTTTTGGGGAAGGCCGTACAGCACTGCTCTTGTTTTTAGGGCGCGTTGGCGCTAAGATCAAAGCTGTGAGCTCCCGTAGCTCAGAGGATAGAGCGCAAGTCTTCGGAACTTGGCGTCGGGGGTTCGAATCCCTCCGGGAGCAAACGCTCGCCGCATTGCGAGGCGCGCTGCGCGCCAGGCTTGGCCACTAAGGAGACTTACTATGTTGCGCGTCGGATACATCGGTTTGGGCTTGATGGGCGCGCCCATTGTGCGTAACTTGCTGAGGGCGGGCTTCCAAGTGGTAGTCCATAACCGCAGCCGCGCCATTGTAGACGAACTGGCCGCAGAAGGCGCCATAGCTGCGCACTCGCCTGCTGAAGTTGCCCGCCAAGTGGACGTGATCTGCACCAACTTGCCCGATTCGACCGATGTGGCGCAAGTGGTGCTTGGCGCCAATGGCGTGATCGAAGGCGCGCACGGCAACTTGATCTTCATGGATAACAGCACCATCAAGCCTGAGACGGCGCGCATGTTGGCACAGGCACTTGCGCTGCATGGCGTGCCTGCGCTGGACGCGCCTTGCAGCGGCGGACAGGTCGGCGCGCAGCAAGGCACGCTCGTCTATATGGTCGGCGGCGACTACGATGCCTTTCAAAAAGTGACACCGATTTTTCAAGCCACAGGCAAAGCCTGGACGTACGTCGGCGCTAGCGGCGCAGGGCAGATCGCCAAAGCCTGCAATCAGATCATGGTCGCTGCGCAGATGGTCGCTATGGGCGAGTTGTTGGTTTTGGCGCAAAAGGCGGGCGTCGATCCGTTCAAAGTGGTGGAAGCCATTCGTGGCGGTGCGGCGCAATGCTGGACGCTCGATAATAAGCCACAACGCCTTGCGCAGGGCATTCGGACGCCTGGCTTCAAAGCGCGCATGCAACTGAAAGACCTGAACATCGTCCTAGAGACGGGCAAAACTTATGAAGCGCCCTTGCCGCTGACCGAAGTGACGGCCGCGCTTTTTCGGCAGATGGTCGAGAGCGGCAACGGCGATTTGGATAACGCCGCTGTGCTGAGCGTCCTGGAGCGGATAGCTAACGTGCGCATCGGTCAAAACGGCTCATGATCGCCGATCCACTGCCTTTTGCGCTGACGTTGGGCAGCGTCACCTTTTTGCTGACGGTCATCTGGGGTAACCCGCTTGTGGAGGTATTGCGGCGGCTGAACGTCGGGCAGCGCATCCGCGAGGACAGCCCAGAGTGGCATAGCAGCAAGGAAGGCACGCCAACAATGGGCGGCGTGCTGATCCTCGTGCCAGTGGTGCTGATCACGCTGTTGCTGAACATCGCCAATCTGCTGCGCCCATCAGAGGCAGGCACGGGCATCAGCATTTTGGTGCCGCTTTTTATATTGGTCGGCTTTGGCGCGCTCGGCGCCATTGACGACTGGATGAAGCTGCGCAACAAGGGCGAAGGCCTCTCAGCGCGGACGAAGTTGATAGGGCAAGTGGCGTTAGCGAGCCTGGCCGCAGCAGTGATTGCGCTGGCAGAGGGCGGTTTTCAGTTCGCCAACGAGATGTACATTCCGATCATGGGCATCTCTTTGCCCCTCTCGCCGCTCGTGTTCATCCCAATAGCGATCTTCATCATTGTGGGCAGCTCGAATGCCACAAACTTGAGCGACGGCATGGACGGCCTAGCAGGCACGCTGATGGCGTGTGCCTTCGTCGCCTACGGCTTGATCGCGCTGGTGCAAGGGCAAGTTTACCTGGTGCAATTCTGTTTTTTGATCGTCGGCGCGTGCTTTGCCTTCTTATGGTATAACGCGCTGCCTGCGCAGCTCTTCATGGGCGATACAGGCTCGCTTGCGCTGGGCGCGGCGCTGGGCACTGTGGCGATCATGACAGGGCAATGGCTGCTCTTGCCGATCATCGCAGCCGTGCCTGTGGCAGAGCTGCTGAGCGTAGTGGCGCAAGTGCTGTATTTCCGCTGGTCAGGCGGCGCACGGTTATTCAGGCGATCGCCGCTACACTATCACTTCCAGCTGGGCGGCTGGAGCGAAGCACAAGTGGTGCAGCGCTTTTGGATGATCGGCATTCTCAGCGCGATGATCGGTGTGGCTTTGGCGCTCATCCGCTAGCGGTTTTAGACGATCCGAGTGTCCATTTTCTGCGATTGTGCCAGCTCAAGGGCTGTGGCTAGATCTAGGACGCGGTAAGCTGGCTTGTGCGTCTGATCGTAAGGCGGAGAGTGCTGCGTGGCCGACCATTTCTCAGCGGCGCGCGTACGGCCAATCAGCGCGACCGTACGCTCAGCGAAGCGGTTCGCCAGCGGCTTATTCGGCAAAGTCAGGCTGTGGAAAATTTCCCACCAGTGTGCCATTGTCTCAGGATCGCCGCGCGGCTGCGCCGCTGAGTGGATGAAAGCGTCCAGCAATTTTTTCAAACTGCCATGCCGAGCTAGGTATGGGCGCAAATTTACGCGCACGATCTCGTCATTGGGATGCACGCTCTCGATGAGCGGCTCAGCCGCATTGGGAGTCAGCTTCGCGCATTCTTTCTCAAGCCACTCGCGTGCGGCGCGCTGATTGCTGATAGCGTGGCCTGCGCCAAAAACGCCTTGGTGCAGCAACTTATAGACATCCAGAATGTCCATAGCTACGTAACGTTGAACATGCCTGAGAATCAGCGCCGCAACGGCTTCATCTGTCATTCAATGGACTCCTAGGCGCCTGAAACCGAGAACGAAGTCTACTCTGCCTGTATCAAAGAATCTTTAAGGCACCTAGAAATCTTAGCACAGGAATCGAAGGCTGTCTCAGGCGATAACACAACTTGCCCTAGTTCAAGCGCCATAGTTGCACGCTCTGGAAGTTGCAGCTATGACCGAGTCCTTTGCTGCCGCGAATCATGAAGTAGCCAATGCTGCCACCGCGCGCAAAGCGCGGCTCTTTAGCTTGCGCCACTAGCGCGCCGTTGATGTAAACGCTCAGCAAGCCGTCGACCATCACTAGCGTCAAGCGGTTGCGAGCGCCATCGGCGGTGCGGATAGCACGGCTGAGGCCGCGCGCCAGGGCAGTCTCAGCCCAAGTTTCCTTGACGCGCGTCATCAGGCGGTAGTCTTGAGCCTGCCGATAGTAGAAAATGCCCATGTCGGCATCTAAGAGATCCGTTCTGCCATATTGCTCATTGGTAGCGGCGAAGTAAATGCCGCACCAGGTCTTATCTCTGGCCTCTTCAGGCGCGCCAAGCGAGACGTCTACAGAAAGCAGGAAATCGTAAAAGAAAGCACGGCTGAACGGCTGAAGGTAGAAGACGTCCTCTTCATCAGGATTGCCGCGCATCAAAGGCGGCGCGTTGACCACAGGCACTGCAATCAGGGCAGCATCGGGCGAGATAATGCCGCGCGCGCGCAGGATATCCAGCGCGGCTGTCAGATCGCCGTAGGTCAGCTCTGGAATCCTGTCGGGCAGCTCAGCCACAGCCGTCGGCGCCATAGCCGTTTTCATCAGGGCAACTGCTGCTGTGAGCGTGGCGAACGGATTGAAGACAGGTTCGCGCGTCGGCCTGCCTGTCGGCGTCCGAGTCAAGGTTGGGCGAGCTGTGCGCGTCGGTGTGGCCGTTGGCAGGAGCGCAATGGCTGTCTGAGTGAGCGCGGCGTTGGCCGTCGCTGCTTTGAACGCCTCTGAAGTGGCGGTCAGGGCGAGGGCGAAGGCTTCGGCCGTCTGTAGGCGCTCCTGGACAAAGGTCGCGGTCGCATTGAGCGCAGCTTGGAGGGTTTGCGTGGCGCTGAGCGCAGTGGCAGACTGGGCTGCCTCTAAGGCGCGCTGTGTCTGAAGGGCCTGCACGGTCTCTAGGGCGTCAGCTGTGGCCAGGCGCGCTGCGATGAGCGTCTCAGTGGCATCAGGCGTGTTGGTGAAAGTCGCAGTCGCTGTGAAGGTTGGCGTGGCAGTCAGTGTGGCAGTCGGCGTTGAGGTTGGCGTGGCAGAGAGCGCGATCAGCGTGGCTTGAGCATTGGTCGCGGCAAGGGCAATGGCTGCATCAGTAGCGTTCTGCGCCGCTTGCGCCGTCTGGGTAGCGCTCTGATTTTGGCTGTTCAGGAAGAACAAGCCGCCGCCGATCAGCGCGATCAGAGCCACTGCCAGCAAGCCGATCAAGGCGATAGGCGCGCTGCGCCTTGGCTTTTCTAGAGCGGCCGCTTTGCCGCTTGGCGAAGGCGAGCCGACAACCACAGTTGGCTCGCGTTGAGAGGCGGCAGGCGGTTTTGGCGTCCTAGCTTGTTGAGGCGCAGTTGGCACTGATAGCGCGTCAGCTTCGCCGATCACGGTCTTATCCTCAGGTGCAGCAGGCACAACTCTAGAGGGCGTGCCGCGGATACCGAAAATCTCAGCGAAATCCTGAGCCAACTCTTCGGCAGTGCTGTGGCGCGCATCGGGCAACTTCGCCAAGGCACGGCTGAAGAGCGCATCGACGGCTTCAGGCAAGCTTGGATCGATTTGGCGTACTAATGGCGGCGCTTCATAGACGTGCTGGAAGATGAGCGCAGCAGTTGAGTCAGCTGTGAAGGGCAACTTGCCTGTCAGCATCTCATAGAGCATGATGCCAAGCGCGTAAAGGTCTGAGCGTCCGTCAACGAGCCTACCCATAGCCTGTTCAGGCGACATATAGGCGGGCGTTCCCATGACGCTGCCAGTGGCAGTCAGTTTGCGCTCAGCGCCTTCGATGCGCGCAATGCCGAAGTCGGTCAAGTAACAATTGTTGGCGCGATCCAGCAAGACGTTGTTCGGCTTCAAGTCGCGGTGAATCACGCCCTTTTGATGCGCGTAATCCAGCGCTGAAGCGATCTGATCGAGATAGTGCGAGATCTCATACGGCGTCAGGCGCCGTTGGCGCAATCGATCATCCAGCGAGCCGCCATCCATGTAGCGCATGACAATGTAGTAAACGCCATCGGCCTCGCCGAAGTCAATCACAGGCAGGATGTGCGGATGTTCGAGCCTGGCGATGATGCGCGCTTCGCGTTGGAAGCGCTCTACAAAGCTCGGATCGTTGGCGATCTCAGGCATCATGACTTTGATCGCCACATAGCGATCCACACTGGCTTGGTAGGCGCGGTAGACCGACGCCATGCCGCCTTTCCCAAGCGGAACTTCTAGCTTGTACGGACCAAGAGTCCTGCCGATAAATCTGGAGTATTCCATGCTCGCCCTTGACTTTCTTTAGGCCTATGCCGACTTTAGCACGGATCGCGTGTGAGATACAATAAGCGATCGACATGCGTTGGCTACACGCGCGGCAAGTGCAAGCCGTGCGCCGAGGCCGTCTAGGTGCAAAAAAGGCTCTCCAAGGCCGCTCAGATTACCTCGAGCGCTATGGCGAGCCAAATCAAAGAGCAGTTATGGCGCAGGCTGCCCAGCGAGATCGGCGATGGAGAAATGATACAGGACTGAGCCTGAGGCCACAAAGATGTTATCGCGATCGGCATAGATGCCGCTGAGCGCGCGGAACAAGTTCGGATCGTTGGCACGGAAGCGATAGCGGAAGGCGCCCGAGAGCGTCACTTGATAAATGGACTGATCGGCTGAGTCCAGCAAATAAATTGATGGCAGTGGCGAGTCGCCATCGAGGTACATGGCGCGTCCGCTCTTCAGGCCATCCGAAGGCATGCCGCTCAAGGCAAAACGCTGCTCGATACCGCTCGTGAACTTGCGCAGCTGGCCGTCAGCGAAAAAGATGTAGACGTTGCCGTTAGGATCAATGCCGAGATCCACAGCGGTGCTCAGGTCGGGGCGCACTTCGCCGTCAAAGTACTCTTCAGGCGGATTCGGATAGCTGTTGCCGAGCGGGCGGTAGCGCCAGATCTGATTGGCCTCAGGATCGAGCAGGTATAGGTTGCCGCGCCATGTGGCCAGCGCTATTGGCTTGCTCCACAAGTCAGCGCCTGCCAGACGTTGCGCTGTGGCAGGCGCGAAGGTCGGCGAGTAGGTGATCAGGATGCCCTGTGTATCCAGGGCCGCCAAGACATTAGCGCGCTGCACGCCGCCTTCAGCTAACCAGACCATATCGACCACATCGCGCACCGAGAAAGCGCTGACTGCCTGCCCACGCTGCACCACAGGCTGCGTGTTGCGCGTGATCAGCATATTGATCTCAGGCGCTAACGTATCGCGATAGATAGCGCTGCGGCTGCTATCAAGCGTGTAGATATCCGCGCCGCCGCGCACAATCGGGCCAACCAACTGCGCGCCTTCGCCAAAATTCCGCAGCGGCGTCGGTGTGCGCCGCGTGACCTTGTCAAAGCGATCGAGAATGCTTTGCGCCTTGGCGCGAACCCGATTCAGCGTCGGATCGTTCAAGCGTCCGCTGGTGGTCTCAACATACGTCACGCGCTCTAGGATACCAAGCCAGACCGTGCGCGCAAGGCGCTCATCTTGAAGATCGACCAGCTCAGCTTGCCGAACAGCGGTCTCGACGTCGCGCACCATCTGCTCAAACTGAGTCAGGTCAAATTGTGAGAGCTGCAGGGCAACCATCACGAAGACGACCACGATAGGGATCAAGATCGCCAAGATCGCCGCTAACATAGTTGGGATGCGCGGCGCGCCTGCCTCGCTGGGCTCTGGCCACAGGCGATTGAGCGCGCGGCTCAGCCCTTTGGCAAAACTGCTGAGCGCCTTGCTGGTAGCCAGAGCGGCGCGCTGCCCAATGGGTGCGGCGGGCTCAAGGGCTTGCTCAGCTGCTGAGGCTGCACTCTGAGGCGTCTCAGGCGCAGGCGCCGAGTCGCTCGGCTGCGCGACTGGATTATCGGGCGCGGTTTCTGGAGGCGGCGTGTTTTTGCGCGGCTTAGGGATCGGCGTCGGATCGGGCGTCTCAGGTGTGGCAAACTGGACGATCAGCGCTTGTGTATCGCGGCTGGCCAAAGCCTTCAATGGCTCTAGAATAGCGGGCAAGTCGGGCAGGGCGAGCGCGGCATTCAGCGCAGCGCGCTCAGCGCACGCGAGCGCGCGATCGCACAAAACCATCAGGTCGCCAGGCGCCACTTCGCAGCGCGAGAGTTTGATCTCTGGTGAAGGCGTTGCGCCGAGCGGCACGCTTTCGCTCAGTTGATCGGGATAGTAGGCGAAATCGCCATTTTGGCGCAGAATGCACACGCTCTCAGCTGTGCGCGCAAGGTAGACTTCATTGCCGCGCAGCACAGCGCAGATCATGTTCAGCGTGTAGCGCTGACCTGTCTCTGAGATTTGGCTGTTGACAACGTGAATCGCCTCGCGCAGCGCGCTAGTCAGGCTACCGCTGCTGCGAAAGTAGACCTCAGCAGCCAGGTGCGTCAGCGCCTCGTAGATATTGGCAGTGGCGTGCGTCTTGCCGTACGGCGTGATCAGCGTGAAAAAGGTATCGCCTTCGCGGCTGCGCTGCACCTTGCGCGGCGGCAATTCTACCAGCGCGCCTGGTGGCGTTGCGCCAATGGCACGCCCGCCGACCACAAATAAGTAGCCAACTAGCGCTTCGATAGTCTCTAGCATCTTCATTCATCGCCCGCAACGGGCCCGCGATCGGCTGCGCTTGGTGACCTGCGAAGGCCTGCTGAGAGGCACTTTCTGCAGGGCGCAGCATAGCGCGCCTTGAGTCGCTTGTCAAGCGCTGTGAGCGATGGCGCTGATGTGCTGCGCGCTGCCTGCTTTCAGAACTGATTCAGAAAGCGCACATCGTTGGCCCAGAAATAGCGGATATCAGTGATGCCGTACTTGAGCATAGTGATGCGCTCAGGGCCCATGCCGAAGGCAAAGCCGCTGAAGCGCGACGGATCGTAGCCGCCGTTGCGCAGCACGGTAGGATGCACCATACCGCATCCAGCAATCTCCAGCCAGCCCGTGCCGCTGCAGACCGAGCAGCCCTTGCCGCCACACAGGATGCATTCCACGTCCACTTCCATGCTCGGCTCGGTGAACGGAAAGTATGAGCCCCGAAAGCGCACGCGCCGATCTGCGCCGAACATGCGCCGCGCAAAGGCTGTGATCGTGCCTTTCAGGTCGCTCAGGCGGATGTTCTCGCCAATGGCTAGCCCTTCCACTTGGTTGAATTGAATTTCCTTGCGCGCCGAGATCTGTTCGTAGCGGAAGCACATGCCAGGCAAGATCACGCGGATCGGCTTGGGCGCATAGCGGCGCATGGCATGAATCTGGCCTGGCGAGGTATGTGTGCGCAGGATCACGCCTGGGCGCGTGGTGTGGAAAGTGTCCCACATATCGCGGGCAGGATGATGCTCAGGGATATTCAGCAATTCAAAGTTGGTCTGATCATCTTCAACCTCGCGAGTGCGGAAAATTTGGAAGCCCATCTCGCGCCAAATCTCGGCGATTTCGCGCAGCGTGCGCGTGGCAGGGTGAATGCCGCCTTGCAAAGGACGCAAGCCTGGCAGCGTCACGTCAATGGCGCCGCTCTCCAGTTGGCGCGCCAATTCATGCGCGCGCACCAGCTCAGCCTGCTGTGCGTATGCCTGCTCTAGAGCGTCCCGAATTTCGTTGGCGCGTTTGCCATAGGCCGCGCGATCTGCTTTGGGCAGATTGCCAACAGCGCGCAGCGCCAGCGTCACAGCGCCCTTGCGGCCGAGATAAGCGCTCTCCCACGCCTCTAGCGCTGCTGAGTCCTTGCTCTCAGCAAGTGCGGCGCTTGCCGCCTGATACAAGCGCTCCAAATCCTCAAACATCGTCTGGCTATCCTATTTGTTTTGCTCCAGCTTTGCCATTCGGCGAAATTATAGCACACTGTGCCTGCGCGCAGGCTACTCGCGCGGCAATGCTACTGCCAGCGCTTCTGCCAAGGTGCGCGCAGGAATCGCTTGAATGCCTTGTGGCAGCGCATCAGCGCGGCGCAGCGTTTTAGGCACAATGCAGCGCTTGAAGCCGAGCTTGGCTGCCTCGCGCAGGCGCGCTGAAAGCTGGCTGACGGCGCGCAGCTCGCCGCTCAAGCCAATCTCGCCGATCAGCGCTAGATCGGCCGATAATGGCTTATCCCACACGCTCGAGGCAATAGCTGTGGCCACTGCTAGATCGGCTGCAGGCTCGTCTATGGTCAAGCCGCCGATCACATTCACGAAGACGTCCTGTTCTGCCAAGCGCAGCCCGACTCGGCGGGCCAGAACGGCCGTCAGCAGCTGCAGACGATTGAAGTCAATGCCATTGGCAGTTCGGCGCGGATTCGGATAGACCGTCGGGCTGGCGAGCGCTTGCACTTCTACCAGCAGTGGACGCGTGCCTTCCATAGTCACTACAATGGCAGAGCCTGGCGCGTTGATCACGCGTTCTGCCAAAAAGGCCTCAGATGGATTGCGCACCTCGACCATGCCCTTATCGCGCATTTCAAAAACGCCAACTTCGCTCGTGGCGCCGAAGCGATTCTTCACGCTGCGCAGGAGACGATAGGCTTGGAAGGCATCGCCTTCTAAATACAAGACTGTATCGACGATGTGCTCCAGCACGCGCGGCCCGGCGATCAGGCCTTCTTTTGTCACATGGCCGACTAAAAAGACGCTGATGCCAGTCGTCTTCGCCAACAGCTGCAAGCGCGCTGTGCATTCGCGCACCTGCGTGACTGTGCCCGCGCTAGACGGCTTGTCATCGCTATACATCGTCTGGATCGAGTCCACGATCAGGATGCGCGGCTGCAGGCGCTCCACGTGCGCCATCACGCTCTCCAGATTGGTCTCAGTGACCAAAAATAGCTCGTCAGCTGCGATTTCAAGCCGATCGGCGCGCATTTTCAGCTGCCGAATGC
The DNA here is from genome assembly GCA_003695215.1 of Chloroflexota bacterium. Classification (GTDB taxonomy): domain Bacteria; phylum Chloroflexota; class Anaerolineae; order Aggregatilineales; family UBA2796; genus CP2-2F. Next base: position 3,801 of record RFIM01000290.1, on the reverse strand, counting down.
TCTCTTCGCCGCTGCTGTAGAGCACACGGCCGATAGTCTGTGCCATCACGGCTGCCAGTTGCAGCAAGAGCGTGCTTTTGCCGATGCCAGGGTCGCCGCTGACCAGGATGATGCTGCCCGCCACCAAACCGCCGCCCAACACGCGCGAGAATTCCTCAACAGGCACGGGCAGGCGTTCTTCGCCGCCGCTCGGCACCTCGCCCAGGCGCTGTGGCTCGCTGCGCAGCGCTTGAGCGGCATTTGGCGTCGCCTCATGCGCTGGAGCTTTCGGCTCAGGCGCTTCAATCACCTCATGCAGGCTATCCCAGGCCTTGCAATTCGGGCAACGCCCATAAAGCTGCGTGTAGCGCCTGCCACAGACTTCACAAACGTAGGTGATGCGCGTCTTTGGCATGGTCACTCGGCTTGGTGTGCGGCCAACAGGCGATTGAGTTCGGCGATCAGCTCAGCGAAGCGGATTGGTTTAGTGAAGTAAGCGTTAGCGCCAACTTCTAAGGCGCGGCGGCGCATCTCAGGGCTGCCATGCGCCGTGATGATGATGACGGGCAGTTTGGCGTAAGTGCTCAGGCTTGGCGCCGTGCGCAGTTGGCGGCAAACTTCAATGCCATTCAGATCGGGCAATTGCAGGTCCAGCAGAATTGCATCAGGCGCCTCAGCTTGTATCTTCAGCAGCGCTTCTGTGCCATTCAGCACTGAGATCGTCTCATAGCCGTTGAGCTGAAGGAATGTCTCGAGCATTTCGACAGTCAGTGGCTCGTCATCTACCACGAGCAACTTCGGCATGAACGCGCCTTTCAAATCAGAGCTGCCGGGATGTGTAACATGGCATAACTATAGCACAAAGCGGCGACGCCTGTCAGCGATCCTAGCCGAGTTGCCTTCAGGCGCGCCTTTGGCTACAATGATCGGCCAATTGGCACGCTCACGAGGAACTCAGGAGATCGCATGGCGACCTTACAAGATCAGCTTGCTGACTTGCGCCGCCGCATTGAGGCTTTGCCTGCAGATGCCCGCGCTGCAGAGATCATGCCCTTGGAAGCTGAAGCGCGCACTCTGTTGACTGCCACTAAAAATACGCCTTATGAAGAGACAGCCAAAGCGCTCTTTGCAGAGCTAGCACGCCGCAGCGCGCCGCCTGCACCTGAAGTTGCCTCGCAGCGCGCTGCCTTGCGCCGTGCGCGCATCCGCATGGAGATGGCGGCTGGAGACGAAGATTACGATGAGGCTATCGACATCCTCGCCAAGGTTCTGGAACAAGACGCGCACAATAGCGATGCCCTAGCGCTTTTGCAGCAAGCCGCAGCCCACGGCCCGCAGCACGCCATGAAAGTGCGCGATCTGCTCTCGCGCTACGGCCTGAGCTTGCCAAGCACGCCTGCACAGCCTGCCAAGCCGCCTGCAGAGCCGCTGCCTGCGCCGATCCCTGCCACGCCCGATGAAGATACCGAAGTGCCGCCTTCTAAAGCCCAGGCAGCCAGCTCGCCACGCCCGAACAACAATGTAGACGCGCTGATGGCTGAACTGACGCAGGCTTACTACGCAGGCGACTATCAACGCACTATTGAGCTTGCCAATCGCGTCTTGGCTGTGCAGCCTGAGAACGCCGCTGCGTTGGATTACCGCCAAAAATCCGAAGATAGCCTGATCCGCGGCATCGTGCCTGATCATCGCATTCCCTTTGATGCGCGCGTTGCCTTCAACCGCGCCAAGTCGCTGGCGCGTGCGGGCATTTATGAAGAAGCAGGCAAGCTCTACCGCGAAGCGCGCGATATCGCCGAGCGCGCAGGCATCGCAAACTGGAAAGATGCCGAGCAGGCCTTGCTCGAAATCCAAGAACTGGCCCTTGCCCGTGAGTTGCTGGCCGAAGGCGACCGCCTGCTCGCCAATGATGAATGGCAGGCAGCCCTGCGCAAGTATGAAGGCGCGCAACGCGTCGTGCCCAACGACCCCATCGCTCAAGAGCGCATCGATCTGGTCAAGCGCGTGCAGGAACAGTACGACAAAGCCGCTGTGCAGCTCAACATGATGAGCGGCAGCCTGACCGATCGCGTCAACAACTTGCAGCACTTGCTGCAGACGCTCGCGACTTTGCGCCAAATCCTGCCGGGCAGTGCACGCCTGCAGCGCATGGCTGATGAAGCCACAGCGCGCCTTCAGACCCTCAAGGCGCAGCTGGCCGATCAAGGGCGCGCCGCTTTGGCGCGCCTGGAAGCCTCGACCGTCTTGGATGAGCGCATGCGCCTGGTGACTGAGGCTGTGCGCGCTCTGGAGACGGCGCACGCGATCGATCCGAGCGATAGCGAGCTGAACGCGCTCTTGCAAAGCGCGCGCCAGCTTGAGACGCAAATTTCAGAGGCGCGGCAAGTTATCGAGCGCGCCTCGGCCCTGATCGCCCAGAACTTCGACGCTGAGCTCTCACAGGCGCGCAGCATGTTGGCAGCCTTGCGCAACCATACCCAAGATCCGCGCTACCGCAACGTGGTCAGTGAGCTATTGGCGCGCCATGTCGAGCGCATTGAGGCGAGCTTGGATCGCGGCGACGCCCAAAGCGCCGAGCGTTGGCTCTCGCTGGCTAAAGAAGAGCCGTTCCGCATCTTGGGCAGGCGCAGCGAGTTGCTGCAATTAGAGGAAGAAGTCCGCAAGCTGAAACGCGGCGGCGCTATGCGCACAGCCGCGTTTGGCGGCGCTGCGCTGATTGTCGTGATCTTCCTCGCCTTCTTGACGCGCGGCGCTTGGCTGCCGCTCTTCACACCAACGGACACGCCGACGCCGACTTTCACGCCGACCTTCACCTTGACGCCGAGCGATACGCCGACGCCAACGCCGACTTTCACGCCGACCTTCACCTTGACGCCGAGCGATACGCCGACGCCAACGCTGACTTTCACGCCGACCTTCACCCATACCTGGACGTGGACGCCTTCGCTGACTTTCACCCCATCTTTCACGCCAACAGCGTCGTTGACGCCCACGCACACCAACACGCCGACGCATACCTTCACACCGACCGATACGCCCACGATCACTAACACGCCGACCGATACGCTGACGCCGACGATCACCCTCACACCTAGCATCACGTTCACGCCTAGCCACACGCCGACGCCGCTGATCCGCTGCATTGTGATCACCACGCAGCAGGTGATTGTGCGCTCGCGCCCGACTCTAGCAGGCACGCCGATCAGCACAGCAGCCGTCAATCAGCAGATGAACGTGCTGGAAATCCGCTCAGTGGACGGCTTTGCGTGGTATCGCGTCGAGTACGAAGTGGACGGCATCCCAGTGATGGGCTGGGTACAAGCCTCGCGCACGCGCGAGTTCGGTCCGCCTTGCTCGCAGTGATCTGCTAGAGATGAGGAGATGCTTTCTGTGACGCCCATTCGTGTTGGCTTGATCGGCGGCGGCAGCATGGCGCGTGCGCACGTGCGCACGATGTTGCAGCGCCCTGCTGAGACGCGCGTCGTGGCTGTGGCTGAGCCTGAGGCAACGGCTTATGAGCAGCTCGCCCTGCAGTTCAGAGAGATCGGCTTGCCGCCGCCTGCACACTACTGCGATCATCTTCAGCTTTTAGAGAAGCACGCTCACGAGCTGGATGCAGCCCTGATCAGCACGCCGCACGCACAGCACTTCGAGCAGGCGCGCGCTTGTCTTGCCGCGCGCTTGGACGTGCTTTTAGAAAAACCAATGGTAGTGACAGTAGAAGAGGCGCAGGCGCTGATCGCGGCTCGCGATCAGAGCGGGCGGCTGCTCGTGGTCGCTTTTCAAGGCAGTCTTTCGCCACAAGTGCGCGAGGCAGCTCGT
>RFIM01000036.1 GCA_003695215.1 Chloroflexota bacterium | reverse complement strand
GCGTCTTTGCACGGGCTCGCCGCCACGCCTTCAGATCGGCAACTTGGGCTATGTAACGTACGGTTGGGGCCCTAGTGACGTAAATGTTTATCTGCGTCGCTCAGGGGACAATGAGCCGAGTGCGTCAAGCCCTTTATTCTTCCTACAGGCTCAGTCAAAGGCAAGGTCAGGTCTTGTGCATACCTCTCTCAGGCCTGATGCGCTGCCTGAAGGCGTGACAAACGTCACCCGATCCTAGTGCTTTCTGCAGCTACCCATTTTAGCACAAGGTGTGGCACAATCGTGCGCGTTATGGCTTGTGCATAGAAGTAGGGAGCGCGTGCCGAAGGTTTACGCCTGGCAGTTTGCCGTCCGCACTTATGAGATCGGCGCCGATGAGCGTGTGCGCCTGCCTGTTTACCTGAACTATCTCGAAGAATCCGCAACGCAAGCCAGCGCCTGGTGTGGCTACAGCTACGCTTGGTACCGCGCCCACAAGCGCGCTTGGTTTGCGCGCAAGACGTACTTGCGCCATTTCGCTGAGGCGCAGATCGGCGATCAGCTGATCATGCAAACATGGGTCTCAGACTATCGGCGAGTGCAATCGCACCGTGAGTATGATTTGCGCCGCGCCGATGGCACGCCGATCCTGCGCGGACGCACCAACTGGGTCTATGTGGATACTGAAAGTTTGCGCCCTGTGCGCCTGCCCGAGCAATTCTACGAAGCCTTCCTGCCCAGCGGCGAGCTAGAGCCGCTTGAGACAGGCGTCACAGACTTCACGCCGATCCAAGGGCTGCGGCACGAGACTTCGCGCACGGTTCAGGTCTATGAGATCGATAGCGCGGCACACGTCAACAACAGCGTATACGTGGCATGGGCGCAGCAAGCCGTCCACGAGGCGCTGCGCGAACTTGACCTGAGCTACACGCCATTTGGACGCGAGATCGAGTACTTGCGCAGCGCGCGGCCTGATGAGCCGCTGCGCCTAATCTGCCAACTGGTCGGCCTGGCCGATCAGCGCATGCTCTGGCGCACGGAGATTCTGAGCGCGGCCAGTGGCGAGCGCCTGACGCTCGATCTGGCAGTCTACAGCTTGTCTGCGCCGCTCTCCAAGCGCCAACTGGAGCGCCTCACAGCGCCCGAGCGGCGTCTCTCACCCTAAGAACACAGCTACGAGGAGCCTGCGATGCTAGAGACTTTTTTCAGCCCGAAGTCAGTCGCCATCATCGGCGCCAGCAAGGATGCCAGCAAGCTCGGCAATGTGGTGCTGCGCAACGCCATTGAAGGCGGCTACAAGGGCAGGTTGTATCCGATCAATCCGAAAGCCGACGAGATTCTGGGCTACAAAGCCTACCCGAGTGTACAAGCGCTGCCTGAAGTGCCCGATCTGGCAGTGATCGTGATTCCGTATCCGCACGTGCCTGCCGCTGTAGAAGATTGTGGCAAGAAAGGCGTGCCTGCTGTCGTGATCATCAGCGCAGGCTTCCGCGAGGCCGGCTACGAAGGCATGAATCGCGAATTAGAAGTCCTGAAGATCGCCAAGCGCTACAACGTGCGCATCATCGGGCCGAACTGCCTTGGCGTGATCGACTGCTTCACGCCGCTCAACGTGACCTTTGCCGCAGGCACGCCGCCAAGCGGCCCGATCGACTTTATGTCGCAATCAGGCGCGCTTGGCGTGGCCATCTTGGACTGGGCAATGGCCAGCGCGCAGATCGGCTTCAGCAAGTTCGTCAGCTTGGGCAACAAAGCCGATGTGAGCGAGATCGACCTGCTGAAAGCCTGGGCCGACGATCCGAAATCGCGCGTGATCTTGGCTTACAGCGAAGGCCTGCCCAATGGCCAAGAATTCATCCGCGTGGCGCGCGAGGTCAGCCGCAAGAAGCCGATCATCATGGTCAAAAGCGGCGTGACGCAGGCAGGCTCGCGGGCCGTTTCGAGCCACACGGGCTCGCTAGCAGGCTCTGAGCAAGCCTATCGCGCGGCCTTCCGTCAGGCGGGCGTCTTGCGCGCCGAGACGTTACAGGAATTGTTCGATTACGCGCTCGCTTTCGCCTATCAGCCGCTCCTAGCAGGCGACCGCATCGCCATTGTGACCAACGCCGGCGGGCCCGGCATTCTCTGCACAGACGCGCTGGAGCGCAAAGGCTTGCAGTTAGCGCGCTTTGAGCCGACCACGACCAAAGCCTTGCAGGACTTCCTGCCCGATGCTGCTAGCGCCAACAATCCCGTGGACGTGCTTGGCGATGCGCTCTCGGATCGCTATGCCTACGCGCTGGAGAAAGTCGCGCTCGATCCGAACGTGGATGGCATCATTGCCATCGTCACGCCACAGGCCATGACCGACGTGCATGAGACTGGGCGCGTGATCGGTCACTGCTCGCGCATGATCCAGGAGCGCGGCTTGAACAAGCCGCTCATCGCCTGCCTGATGGGCGAGTTCAAGATGAAGCCTGCTATTGAGATGTTGGCTTCTGAGTATGGCGTGCCGAATTATCCGTTCCCAGAGCGCGCTGCGCACGCCCTTGCAGCGATGCGCGATTATCGCGCGCTGCGCGACGCGCCTGAGCTGCGCGTGGAGCGTTTTGAGGTGGATAACGCACGCGTGCGTCAGATCATCCAAAAGGTACGCGCTGAAGGCCGTGTGGCCATTGGCGATGCTGAAAGCCGCGAGATCATGACTGCCTACCGCCTGCGCATTCCGCAAGCTAAATTGGCAGCTAACGCCGATGAGGCTGTCGCCATTGCCAGCGAGATCGGCTACCCTGTGGTGCTGAAAATCGCTAGCCCGAATATCTTGCACAAGACGGACGTCGGCGGCGTGAAAGTCGGGCTGAATTCGGCCAGCGACGTGCGCGACGCCTTCGAGCTGATCGTCTACCGTGCGCAGCGCTATGTGCCGAACGCCACGATCTGGGGCTGCTTGGTGCAGGAGATGATCCCGAAAGGCACGGAGATTTTGGTCGGCATGAATCGCGATCCGCAGTTTGGCCCGCTAGTGACCTTCGGCTTGGGCGGCATTTATGTGGAGGCGCTCAAAGATGTCACTTTCCGCATTGCGCCCTTTGACCGCCTGGCTGCGCAAGAGATGCTCAGCGAGATTCGTGCGCATGCCCTGCTCGATGGCATTCGCGGGCAGCCGCCTGCCGATAAGGAAGCCATTATCGAGACGCTGCTGCGCATCAGCCAGCTAGTGACGGATTTCCCTGAGATTGTCGAGATGGACATCAATCCATTGATGGTCTACGAGCAAGGGCGCGGCGCCATTGCCCTAGATGCACGCTTGGTGCTGAGCGCCAAGACGTGAGGCGCAGTTTCTGCTCGCTGCCGAAGACGCAGCGGCCGAGCGCGCTATAATCGGGATGAGCAAAAATTTGCCCGCCACTTCGATCAAATGGAGTTCATGAAGGATACAGAGAGAGCTATGAAAGCACTTTATGTCACAGCAGTGGTCACCTATTCAGGCAAGACTGCGCTTGCGCTCGGCATCGGGCTGAAACTGCAGGAGATGGGCCGCAAAGTCGGCTATATGAAGCCGATCAGCACGCAACCGTTCTTGATCAACGGCAAACTGGTGGACGAAGATGCCGAGTTTGTCGGGCGTACACTCGGCTTGGAGACGCCGATTGAAGCGCTCGCGCCGATCATCCTCGACGACGCCAAGATCGATAGCGTGCTCAGCGGCGCGCCTGCTGAGGATTATCTAGCGGCCGTCAAAGCGGCTTACGCGAAAGTCTCCGAAGGGCGCGATGTGGTGCTGCTGGAAGGCGGCGCTAGCATGCGCGAGGGCTACATCATCGGCTTGAATGCCATGAACGTGGCGAAGACGCTGGACGTGCTGACGCTAGGTGTGGTGCGCTATCGCAGCACGCTGATGTTGGTAGACGACGCTTTGGCGCTCAAGGCGCGCATGGGCGAGCATCTGCTCGGCATGGTGATCAACAGCGTGCCAGAGGAGCAGCTTGAGGCTGTGCGCGGCAAAGTCAGCCACTTCCTGGAGAGCAAGGGTGTGCGCGTCTATGGCGTGCTGCCCAACGATCCGCGCTTGATGTCCATCAGCGTAGCAGAGCTGATCAATGTGCTGGACGCCAAGAAATTGACGCCTGAAGTCAGCGATGAAGGGCTGATTGAGACGCTAAGCGTGGGCGCTATGAGCGTTGAGTCGGCTACGCAGCATTTCCGCCGCTTGCAGCGCAAAGCGGTCATCACAGGCGGCGATCGCGCTGATATTCAAGCGGCGGCCCTAGAGACTTCCACCACAGCCCTGGTGCTGACGGGCAATTTGCAGCCGAGCGCGACCATCCTCAAACACGCCGAATCGCGCGGCGTGGCCGTATTGCTAGTGCCGTATAACACGCTGGAGACGATCGAGCGCGTTGAGAAAGTCTTCGGCAAAACGCGCTTAGCACATCCCGAGAAATTGGCGCGCTTCCGCGAGTCGCTAGACGTGAACTTGAATTGGGCGCGTCTATTCGCCGATCTGGGCATCTAGCACAGCCTAGTAAAGCGCTCCTAAAGCGCAGATGGGAAAATTCCTATCTGCGCTCCTCCTGCGTCACTTCTGAACAACAAGTGCGGTAAAGCTGTTAGGTCACGCAAAGCTTGTGTGCGCGCCTTTTCTCGACGTCTGTAGCTACAATTCGTGCAGAAGGAGTTGTTATATGCGGCGAATAGCGTTCATCCTTTTAGCCTCAAGCGCTTTGCTCGCTTTCACGCTAGGCATAGCGCTACCCTATCTCGGTTTCGGCGCTGCCCAAGCGCATGAGGAGCAGCCCGCAGCAAGCTCGCTGCCTGCGTCCTCAGTGGTGACGATCAACGTCGTCGGGCCTGGCACGCTCAACACTGGCGCCACTGGCACCGTGACTGTCACTGCGCTAGATGGCTTGAGTAATCCTGTCTCGGGCGTGAATATCACGTTGACTAGCAATCGTCCAAGCGATGACGTGATAACGCCTGTCTCTCCTACCACAGACTCGAGCGGCCAGGCGACTTTCACTATCAGCTCGAAAAAAGTTGGCTCCTCGACGCTCACTGCTACTAACGGCTTTGTCTCTGGCACAACATCCTTGAGCGTCATTACAGCAGTGGATGCAGGCACTTCCACTGTTAGCGCGCCGTCGGGCAACTTGCTCGTGAGCACGCCGCGCCAAATCACGGTCACGGCGCGAGATAGCTCGAACAACCCGCTCAGCAACCAATTCGTAGAGATTTCCTCAACGCCAGGCGCCAGCATCACGCCCGCAAATGCCACGACTAACGCGAGTGGCGAAGCTGTCTTCACCTTCCTCAGCTCTACTACTGGCTCTTTCACCATCACAGCGCAGATTGCGGGCATAGCGATCACTGATAACGAGGTGATCAACGTCACTACAGTCGGCCCTGGCTCAACTGTTGTGGCCACACCTTCAACAGTTTTGGTCGGTCAGAATTCTACTGTGACTGTCACAGTCATCGATACAGGTGGAGCGCCTGTAGTAGGCACTAGCGTCATCCTGAGCAGTAGCCGGCCGGGCAACGACACGATCTCAGGGAGCCCTGCCACGACCAATGGGGCAGGTCAAGCTACTTTCACAGTGACGAGCAATCTTGAAGGCGCCTCGACGCTGACGGCGATTGCCAACGGCATTCCAATTGTCAGCACGGCTACATTGACTGTGAAGCAGGTCAGCGCGACGAATTCGTTCATCACTGTCTCGCCGCCGAGCGTGTTCATCGGTCAGACGCGCACGGTCACGGTCACTGTACGCGATTCGAGCAATGCCCCCTTGAGCGGAGCCACAGTGACGCTCAGCAGCGATCGCGGCCCAGGAGATACAATCTCGCCCAGCTCAGCCACTACAGATATCAATGGAATCGCCACTTTCAGCGTTAGCAGCCTGAACCCAGGTACTGCGAATTTGACTGCAGTTGCTAACGGCATCACTATCACGCCATCAGCCGCGATCCAGTTCACAACCATCAGCCCAACGCTCTCAAGCGTGACGCCGACAGCGATCGCGGCGATCAAAGGTGTGCCTGTCAACATTACAGTCAACGTCCGCGATACAGCTAATGTGGCAGTTGCTAACGCACAGGTCACAATCACCAGCACGCCGTCGCTGCCATCAGGCTCAACCATCTCACCGAGCATAGCTATCGCCAATGGCTCAGGCACGGCCAGCTTCACAGTGACAAGCAGCGGCATAGGCAACTTCACGCTCTCCTTCGTAGCGCAATTCGGCTCGAACTCTCAGCCGCTATCGGCTACTCTCAGCCTCGCAGTTAGAGAAATCAGCAACACGCTCTCAAGCATCACGCCTGTTCCCTCCACGGTTGCTGTCAACGCACCAAGCGTTGTGACGGTCACTGTCAAAGACACAGATGGTAATCCTGTGGACGGCGCCACGGTCACGCTGACGGGCGCGAGCAGCATCACACCGAGCTCTGCTGTCACAGGTCCTACAGGCACGGCTACGTTCACAGTCTCTCACAACACCTACGGCGTGATCACCTTGCAAGCGACGGCTACCAAAGGTACTAGCTCCGCAACTTTCTCGACCTCGCTCAATGTCACAGGCGTCAGCCCAACTCTCTCCACGGCGTCGCCTTCGCCCTTGCAAACTGTAGTGAACGTTCCGAAACTGCTGACGGTCACTGTGCGCGATACGCTTGGCAACCTTTTGTCGGGCGTGCCGGTCACTTTCCCATCGCTTCCTACTGGCGTCACAGTTTTGCCCGCCTCCAAGAACACGAATCCAAGTGGTGTAGCAGATTTCCAAGTCAGCGCGAATGCCGCAGGCTCGTATTTGCTGGGCGTTCAAGCGGGCAGCACGCTTCTGACTCCAAATGTGACCCTGCTTGTCACGCAGGTCAGCAACACGCTCTCGACAGTCTCGCCGACGAGCGCGAGCTTCCTAGTTGGCTCGCCGACAGGCGCCACGATCACAGTTACAGTCCGCGATACCTCTAATCAACTAGTCGAAGGGGTGCCTGTCTCGCTATCCAGCTCGCCTGGTGGCCCGAGCTTCTCGCCCTTGGCGATGTTCTCAAATACGAATGGTGAAGCGACCTTCACAGTGACCAGCAGTACTCCAGGTACCTTCACACTGAGCGCTACTGCTAATACCATCACACTCTCTCAGACTGTGGCGCTTGAAGTGATCGGCATCAGCGCCGGTAACTCGACGGTCGCCGTTTCGCCTGCAGCCGTTTTCATTGGCATGCCTGCCACGGTCACAGTGACTGTGAAGGACACGAACAATAATTCGGTGCCTGCAGGTATACCTGTAACTTTGAATAGCTCGCCCTCAGCAGGCGTGACCATCACACCTGCTTCAACAACTACAAATTCTAGCGGCGTAGCAACCTTCACTGTGACCAGCGCTAATGCAGGCACGCTCACGCTGACGGCAACAGCAGGCACGACGCCGCTCACGCCTGCTACGCTCACGGTCAACGGCGTCAATAGCACAGCTAATTTCACGCTCTCGCCGACGACTGTCTTCAAGAATGCACCTGCTACAATCACTGTGGCAGTTGTGGATACTTCTAGTAACCCTGTGCCCGCAGGCGTGAACGTGACGCTAAATGCACCGACAGGCGTCACAGTCTCACCTGTCACAGCTACGACTGGTCCAGGCGGCGTGGCGACCTTCAGCGTGAGCAGCGCGATTGTCAACACATACAGCGCCTTCAGCGCAACGGTCGGCAGCACCACCATCACGCCTACCACGCCGATCAGCTTAAGCGTCATTGGCGTCAGTGGTACGAACTCAACCGTAACCATCGCGCCGACGTCTGTTTTCATTGGTGCGCCTGCCACAGTCACAGTGACAGTACGCGATACAGCCAATAACCTTGTCCCTGCAGGCGTGCCTGTAACTTTGACCAGCATCCCTGCAGCAGGTGTGACGATCAGCGGCAGCGGCACGACCAATGCCAGCGGTGTAGCAACCTTCACAGTCATCAGCGCCAATCCAGGCACGCTCAGCTTGACAGCGATTGCGGATGGCGTCACCATCACACCTTCGGTGAGCTTGACAGTCAACGGCATCAGCAACACAGCCAATTTCACGCTTTCGCCGACGAGCGTCTTCAAGAACGTAAATGCTACGGTCACTGTGGCAGTCGTGGATACTTCTAGTAACCCTGTGCCCGCAGGCGTAAACGTGACGCTGAACGCGCCATCAGGCGTCACAGTCTCACCTAGCACAGCTCCGACTAATTCAAGCGGCGTGGCAACCTTCAACGTGAGCAGCGCGAACATCGGCACGTATAACGCTTTCACCGCGACGGTTGGCAGCACCACCATCACGCCTACCACGCCGATCAGCTTGAGCGTCATTGGCGTCAGCGGCACCAACTCGACTGTAGCCGTCTCGCCGAGCGCGACCTTTGTTGGCGGCAACGCCACAGTCTCCGTGTCTGTGCGAGACACCAACAACGCGCTTGTGCCCGCAGGCGTGCCTGTCAGCCTGAGTGCTACGCCAGGCAGCATTTCGATCTCGCCTGCTACCGCCAATACTGACAGCAGCGGCGTGGCAACTTTCACTGTCAACAGCACGACACCTGGCACTTACACGCTGACAGCCACTGCAGATGGCGTCTCTGTGACCAACAGCGCGACGCTCACAGTCAACGGCATCAGCGCGACGCTCTCAACAGTGGCGGCTTCGCCGATGACGATTGTCACTGGTTCGTCCAGCACAGTGAGCGTGACTGTTCGCGATACGGGCAACAACCTTGTCAGCGGCGCGACTGTGGTACTGACAAGCGATCGCGGCAGCGCAGATACAATCTCGCCGTCGAGCGCAACCACTAACGTCAGCGGCGTAGCCACTTTCACGATCACCAGCAGCACGCTCGGCACAGCAACGCTCTCTGCCACAGCCAATGGCGTGCCAATCAGCAACACAGGCACGCTCAACGTGGTCAGCGGGCCTGACTTGGCGCTCACCAAGACATCCTTGGGCACGTTCACGGTCAACACCAACAGCACTTTCAACCTGACGGTCACAAACCTGGGCGGCCCGATTGCCTCGAGCGGCACAGTCATCACTGTCACTGATAACTTACCTCCAGGCGTGAACTTCGTCTCGGCCAGCGGCCCGAGCTTCACGTGCACTGCCTCAGGCACAACGGTCAGTTGCACGCGTACTTCGGGCATGAACGCGAGCGAGTCAGCTACGATCACGCTTGTGGTCTTGCCAACAGCGTCGGGCCTGATCACCAACACAGCCAACGTGACCTTGACAGGCGCTACAGATACCAATCCGACCAACAACGCCGCCTCAGTGAGCACGACGGTGCAGCCGCCGACGCCACAGACGATCAGCAACACGCTCTCAACCATGACGCTCAGCACAACCTCGGCGCCTGCCAATGGCACGACGCCTATCGGCGTGTTGGTCAATGTGCGCAACACAACCAATCAGCCCGTCTCAGGCGCGCAAGTGACCCTGCAGGCAACGCCGAACACAGGCCTCTCAATCCTCTCGGCGCCTACGCTCAACAGCGATGCGAACGGTCAAGTGGCCTTCGAAGTGCGCTCGACTGTGGCACAGACGGTCACCTTGACGGTCTCGATCTCGAGCGCTAACAACGTCACGTTGCCCAGCCAGACGGTCACTTTCACGGCGTCTGGTGCTCCAACGCCTACTCCGGGCGCTGGCGGCACTATCAGCGAGGCTAACTCGACTGTCGTCTCCAACTACAACTCAATCCCTGCAGATAACCAGACGGCGGCGACCGTGACAGTCACTTTGCGTGATGCCAACAATCAGCCTGTGGCAGGCAAGCAGGTGACGCTCAGGGCGAATCCGGCGCTTGCTTCAGTCAGCATCCAGCCGCCAAGCGGCACAAGCGATGCCAACGGCGTGGTCAGCTTCAGCGTGCGTGCCTCAGCACAAGGGCAAGCTACCTTCTCAGCCGAAGCCTTTGACGGGCGAGTCTTCTTCATCACACAAACAGCGACGATCCAGTTCACAGCGCCTGGCACACAGCCCGTTGCCAATCCTGCCGCGCCCGGCACGCAGACAGGGACGCAGGTGGCCGCGGCACGGCCTGGTCAAGGTACGTTGACTGTGCCGATCGGCCCGCTCTCAGGCAGGGTGGTGGCATGGCGCTTGCGCGTGCGGCAAGGCCCTGGCTTGAGCTTCCCGATCTTAGGCTTGCTGGCCTACAACACAACCGTCAGCATCGTGGCACGCGATGCGCGCAGCACCTGGTACCAGATCGATTTGGAGAACGGCGAGAAAGGCTGGGTCAGCGCGCGTTGGCTGCGCGTCAGCCGTAACGTGGTCAGCCAGTTGCCCGTGGTGGCAGCGCCTGGCACGTCGCCGATTATCCTGCTACCTGCGGGCATCACCGCACAGCAGAACGAAGGCGTCGGCGTGGTGAACACCTTCTTGCTGCGCGTGCGCGTCGGGCCTGGTACGCAGTTCCGCCAGATCGGCTTGCTGAGCGAGGGCACGGAGATCGTCATCATCGGCGTCAGCCGCGATCGACGCTGGTACTTGTTCCGCACCGCTGAAGGCACTGCTTGGACGAGCGCGCTGTACGTCAAGCTGAAATTCGTCAACGGGCCTGAATTGCCCTTGCTGAATCCTGACGGCACGCCGCTCTTCTGAGCGCCTCGCCTAGCGCGCTACAGCGTGGTCGGAATGCTCCGACCACGCTGTTTTATGCGCACAGGAAGTCGCTGATAGCTTTGATGAAACGTTCAGGTTGTTCGAGCATGGGGAAGTGGCCGCAGCCTTCGAAGAGCAGGAAGCGGCTTTGCCGAATGCGCGCTGCTGCCAACGCGCCTTCACGCACGGAGACAGCGCCATCACGTGCGCCGAATAGGATCAAGGTCGGCGCGCTGATTTTGTGAAGGTGCGCGCTGATATCCGTGCTGAGTGTGGCAAGGGCTGCGCGCCAACGCGCCATGCGCGCATCAGGGCGCGTGGCGTAGTGCCGATCTTCTGCCCAGGCTTCGTAGGGCAGCGCGTCCATATCCGCGAACCAAACTCGAAAGCCGAATTTGCCCAAGCGCGGATAGCGTTCCATGCTAAGCCGCTGAAACTCCAGGTAAGGCGGAAACAGCAGCGGCAGCAACACAAGCGCGCCGTTCAGCCAGATCAAGCGTGGCGCGGCGCGCCCACTGACGATTCCTGCCACGTCAATCAGGTGAGTCAGGCGCTTCGGCGCTAGCACGGCGCCGATATATAGGCTGATCAAGCCGCCCATCGAATGGCCCATGAGCGCAAAGCGCGCCAAGCCGAGCTGATCGGCCAGTTTGAGGACGCGCCGCGCTTGTGCGGCAATACGATAGTCGCCATTAGGCGGCGCGTCGCTCTCACCATGACCAAGCAGATCGGGCGCGATCAGGTAGAAGCGTTCAGCCAGCGCCGCGAAGACATTCCGCCAAACTAATTTGTGGCACGTCCAGCCATGAACGAGCATGAGCGGCGCCGCGCTCGGATCGCCTGCAGTTACATAGACAAGGCGCTGACTATCAATGGACAGCGCATGGCGAGTCAGTGCCAGAGGTCGGTCGAGTGCGGTCATCTGTGCAGCTCCTGTGTGCGATACACGCTCAGTGTAGCACTTCGCGGCGAGCATTGTGTTGCTCAGAGGCTGCAGGCGAGTCGAGCGCGCTCGACTCGCCTCAATCGTCAACTGCTCAGGCGAGCGCTAGCGATGATGCGCTGCAGGGCTTCGCGGTAATCTGCAGCAGTGCCTTCGAATATTTGCAGGACGTTGATCTGCAAGAAGTAGTTGCGGTCGGGCAAGGTGACCGCAAGGCTGAGCGGCGAATTCGGCGCCGCGCCGCCAATTGCCATGAAGACTTCACGTCCATTCACAGTCAGTGTCTCAGCGGGCGTGCCGACGGCTTGGCTGACAGACTCAGACGGCGTGGGATTGCCTTCGCCAAGTGGCTTGAGCGTCGGAATGACGACGATGCGCAAGTTGCTCAGCCCTGCTGTGATCGGCCAGTTTTCGGGCAGCTCAAAGATGACGTTCACGACTTCATCTGTGAACGGGTCGCTCAGCGAGAGCGTAACCTGACTAGGCGTGCTGATCGGCGGATTAGGTATGACTTCGACTGTTGGCGTCGGTGTGCTAGGCGCGCTGCAAGCTGCAGCCAGCAACAGCACACAGGTGAGTATAAGCTGCTTCATACTATTCCATTCCTTTGAGGTCAGCATTTTGACAGGCTCAAAATTAACCTAGCGCATAGGTCTTGGCAACTAACTACGCGTGAAGGTCGCTACTGCCTCAATATGATAGGTCTGCGGGAACATATCAAGCGGCTGCACATCCTGCAAAGTATAGCCTTTGGCGATCAGGCGCCTGGCATCGCGCGCCAGCGTAGCAGGATCGCAGGAGACGTAGACGATCTGAGCAGGCGCTAGCGCCGCTAGTGCGTCGAGCGCCGTGATTTCTACGCCACTGCGCGGCGGATCGAGAACAACGGCATCGAATGTCTCGTCTAGCTCTGGCAGGACGTCTTCCACCAGCCCTTCGATCAGCGTCACATTGCTCAGATCACGCAAATTGGCGTCAGCGTCGTCCACGGCCGTCGGAAAACCTTCGATCGCTGTCACTAGCGCAGCGCGTTCCGCCAAAAACGCCGTGAACAGACCGACTCCGCTGTACAAGTCCAGCACGTGTTCTGTGCCCTGCAGCGCCAAGCGCGCCAAGACCAATTCCACCAGCGTTTCAGCCAGCGGCAAGTTGACCTGAAAGAAACTGCCTGCCGTCACTTGAAAAGTGCGCCCTTTAATGGTGTAATGTACCTTGCCTGTGCCGATCAGCGGCTGAGCGCGCTCATCTTCGCTCAGAAAGCTGACTGAGAGCGGCAAATCAAGCTCAACGGCAGGCGGCTGATCGTCAAGTGTGCTGAGCGCAATGAGCCGATCAGCGCTCTCAGTGCCAACTTGCAGCCGCACGCGCGCGAGCACGTTGCCGTCTAGCGTCTCCACGTCAAGCCGCTCCAGCAGGTCTTGCAGCTCAGGACGGATGATGTGGCACTCTTGAATCGGCACGATCTGCTGATCATCGGTGCCGATGAAGCCGAGCTGGCCATCAGGCGTGACGTGCAGCGTGACGTGTGTGCGATATTGCCATGCGCTTGGACTGGCTATGATTGGCAGCACATTCGGCTCCGAGATACCGCCGATGCGCGCTAGCTGATCGCGCACGATTTGTTCTTTGAAGGCGAGCTGTGCTGTATAATCGATATGTTGCCAATGGCAGCCGCCACAACGCCTTGGACCGAAGTGCGGGCAGCGCGGCTGCACGCGCGCCTCAGAGCCTTCCAGCAGCGTGACGCCTTCGGCATAGGCAAAGCGACCTTTGTCCTGCGTGATGCGCGCCGTGATGCGCTCGCCAGGTATGGCGTACGGCACGAAGATAGCGCGCCCATTGTGACGCCCAAGCGCGCTGCCGCCATGCGCCATGGTCGTCAATTCTAGCTCTATTAGATCATCGGCTTGTTCGGAATATGCCTCTGTCATGAGTGGCCCTTATCAGATAGATTTCCCGCATCCGCGCCCTTATATGAGATGTGCATTAGCATACTTGATCGCCGCAGCCTTGATTTTGTGCGGCATAGCCGTTATTGCTCAGCTTATCTTGGCAATTGTCATCAGCCCTTTTGGAATTCTGTTCCTGATCAGCGCTTTCTTCACCGCCACGCTGCTCATCCCGCTGCTGCTGCAAAGCGTGCTGCATCCTGAGATCAGGCTGAGCGCCGAAGGCATTTGGCTGCGCCCAATGCTGTGGCGCGAGCGCTTCGTGCCGCGCCATGCGCTGCTGCGCTGCGTGCCGCATCCGCTCATCCCTGAGAGCGAAGCCAATGCTGCGCTGCTGCGCGTGCTCTTTGGCAAGAAGCATCGCAAGCGCGAAGGCTATGCTGTGCTTGTGGCCCGCGATGCCCTGCCGCCGCTCTACCGCTTGTTGGCGCGCCTTGCCAACGCGCCCGAAGCCGCCGCCTTCGCCATCTCCAGCAGCACACACCGCCATTATGAGCAGCTGTGCGCCGCTATCGCCGCCTTACTCGCCGACTCGACGGACTGAGCGCAGTCATATCCTCGCTGCCGATCAGCGAAAGATAGATGTCGCTCAGCAGCATGGCGCTGCGCGCCCATGAATGCCGTTCTACCACCCAGTTGCGCCCATGATGGCTCAAGCGCGCCGCTTCCTCAGGATCGTCCAGCAGGCGCAGGACTGCATCGGCGAAGGCCTGAGGCGTATCGACGATGCGCATGTGCCGATTATCTTGCGCGCCCAAGCCTTCCGCGCCCAGCGACGTGCTGACCACTGGGCAGCCGCACGCCAGCGCCTCTAAGAGTTTGAAGCGCGTGCCGCTGCCGCTGCGCAACGGACAAACGAACAAGCCCGCCCGACTCAGATACGGCCTTGTATCTTCCACTAAGCCTTGGATGCGCAACCCATTGCGCGGATTGGCTGCAAGGCGCGTCAGCGCAGGCGTCGCATCTTTGCCCAGCAAAGTCAGGGTGAAGTTCGGCCGCTTAGCGCGGATCAGCGGCATGATCTCGCGCATGAAGTACAGCACGGCATCTTCGTTCGGAAAATACTTGTAATCGCCCATGAAGATGGCGTTATCAGGATCGCGGCGCACGTTGCTCGGCTTGAAGTACTCCACGTCCACGCCATTAGGCGAGAGCGCTGTTGGCACGCCAGGCGCCGCCCGCTTGACGATCCGCGCATCGACCTCAGACATCACGCCGACTAGCGTCGCTGCGCTCCAGGCTTGTGGCTCAAAAAAGCGCATCTTGAGCGCCTCCAGCGCCAAAGCAGGCCGTTGATAGATCGGCCTGGCCACGCGCGCATGGCGCCACCATGCCAAATACTCAATGGCAGGCTCAGAGAGAAAGACAGGCACAGGCAGCTCAAGCGGCAAATTCTGCAGCATGTAGAACGACTCGATGTGGATCAGATCGAACAGGCGCACCCGCAGCAGCCGCTGCACAGCCTGGCGAAATTCTCCTGAAGTGTACAGCCGCATCGTGATCGGCTTGATCGAAGTCAGGCTGAGCAGCGCAGCGCGCCATTTGCTCGGACTTGACGGACGGCTGATGACGATCAGATCGCAGAGCGCCTGCAGCGGACTCAGATCGAAGGCGCGCTCCTCAGGGCGGCCGAAACAGACCAGTGTGATGGCGAAATCGCGCGTGAGCCGCTTGAGCAAATTGTACGTGCGCGAGCGTCCGCCGCTGACAGGCGGATAGGGCAGGTATGGCGTCAGCATCAGGACGTTAGGTCGAGAAGCGTTCAGGGCAGACTCTCCTCAAGGCTGAGCGACTCGATTGACGCTCAATTGTGGCGCAAGCCAGAGCGCTGGTCAAGTTTGTGCGCCTATCTTAGCGCGTTAGACGCAAGACTGATAAGTCGCTTGCATCCAAAACACTTGACGCAATTAAAAGTGCGTTATAATGACAGTATAGTTTGGTCAGCAGCTTTGGAAAGACGCCTATGCCTGAGAGACGCGATGTATTCATCAGCTATTCGCGCGCCAACACCGACTTCGCGCGCGACCTGCACGCCAAGCTGCAGGCGCAAGGCTTCACGCTCTGGCGCGACCGCAGCGACATGGAAGGCGGCGAAAATTGGTGGCAGCAAATTCAAGAAGCGATCGAGAATGTCGATACGATGGTGCTGGTTCTCTCGCCCAAAGCGCTTGAGTCCACTGTAGTGGCCCAAGAATGGCAGTATGCGCGCCAAGTCGGCACGCGAGTCATCCCTGTGCTGGCCGAGCGCGTTGACTTTGAGCGCGTGCCGCGCTGGATGAAGCGCCTCGATTGGTTGGACTTGCGCCCTGAGGCCGATGAATTGGACCTGACCTGGCAGCGGCTGCTCAGGCAGCTGCGCACGCCCTACGAGCCGCGCCGCGTGCCATTCCCAGAGGCGGAGAAATTGCCGCAGGACTTTGTGCCGCGCCCAGACCTCTTCGAGGCGCTGCTCAAGGCGCTGGTGGACGAGCAGCACGGCGCGGTCGCCATCAGCGCGGCTTTGCGCGGCGTAGGCGGCTATGGCAAGACCACGCTCGCCAGAGCCCTGATTCACGACGTGCGCGTGCGCGACGCCTTCGATGATGGCATCCTTTGGGTGACGCTAGGCGAGAATCCTGAGAACTTGCTGGGCAAGCTGCAGGATGTGTACGTGCGGCTCTCAGGCCAGACTTGCCCTTACCAGACTCTAGAGCAAACCAAGAACGCAGTCGCTGAGCTGCTCAAGGATCGCTATGTCCTGATCGTGATCGATGACGTCTGGAACGCCGATCACCTCGCGCCGTTCTTGGTCGGCGGCCCGCACTGCGCTCACCTGATCACCACGCGTTATCCCGAGACGCTGCCGCGCGACATCGGCTTCAGCCAGACGGTCGATGCCATGCGGCCGTCAGAAGCTGTACAGCTTCTGACGCGCGGCTTCTCCGAGCGCGCTGTGGCCCAGCATCAGAGGGCCTTTGAAGCGCTGGCAAGGCGGCTATTTCACTGGGCGCTCTTGCTCAAGTTAGCGAACGGCTTCCTGGGCGACTATGGCGAAGGCGCGCTTGAGCGCGGGCTGCGCGAACTGAACGCGCTGCTCGATCAAGTCGGCCTCGGCGGCTTGGACGACGCCGATCGGGTGCAGAAGGTGCTGGAGGCGACCTTCTCGCGGCTGAAGCCCGATGAAGTGGCACGCTTCCGCGATCTGTGCATCTTCCCTGAGGATGTGCGCATACCGCTGAGCGCTATTGAGAAGCTGTGGCGAGCCACAGGCAACTTGAATCGCGCTCAATGCACGCTCTTGCTGAATCGTTTCGAGAAGTTCTCGCTGCTCTCCGAATACGACCGCGAAACAGGCACAGTGCGCTTGCACGACGCGATTCGCTCGGCGGCGCTGGCTCATCAGCCGACCGACTTGCCGAGCCTACACAGGAAGTTCTTGGATGCCTACGGCGTGGCCCGCTGGGCGGACTTGCCGCCAGAGGAGCCATACCTGTGGGACCACCTGGCCTACCACTTGATCG
>RFIM01000289.1 GCA_003695215.1 Chloroflexota bacterium | reverse complement strand
GATCGGATGCAGCGTTTTGACGCGGCCTTGAAGCATCTCAGGCATGCCTGTAACTTGCCCAACTGTCTTGACGTTCAAGCCGGCGCCGTCAAGCATATGAGCAGTGCCGCCGCTGGCAATCAGTTCCCAGCCGAGCGCCGTCAAGCCGCGAGCCAGCTCGATCAAGCCGCTCTTATCGTAGACGCTGAGTAGCGCACGTGGCATGATGTGAGTTCCTTTTGTTGCGTAGGTTTATGGTAGCCAACTGATCAGCGCGTCGCGCTGGGCGCCTGTGGTTGCCATGAGCGGCGCAGCGCCGAGCGCTTGCGCGATGAATGCGACGTATTGTAAAGCAGTCCGTGGCAAATCGGCAAGTTGTTTGGCGCCGCGCAAGGCTGCGCCATTCCAAGATGGCAGGTCGCGGAAATGCGCCGTCAAGCTGTTGAGATAATGCTGATCGGGGCGGTAGGGCATGGGCGCGCCGCTTGAATCAGTGTAATGCGTGCAAACTCGGATCGGCACATCAGGGTAAGCGATATCTAGATGCGTCAGCACCAGGTGTGTGGCGCCGCTGACGCGGGTGAAGTAGCCCAGGCAGGGCAGATCAAAGTATAGGATATCGCGCGGGCGGCGCGTCGTGGCGCCGTACTCGTGCGCATCCTCTCGGATGCGCGCTGCTAGCGGATCGGGCATGTGCGTTGGCAGGCGCCGTGTGCCGACGCTGCTGCTGTAAGTGGCTTTCAAGACGTTCGCGCGCACGGCGATCTGCTCGGGCGCGATCAGGCCTTCGCTAGCGCCGAGGATGCCGCCAAAGGTCGGATCGCTCGCCGTCACGTCAGGATAGACGCCGAAACGCGGATCGAGGCCGACGGCTTGCGCGCCTTCGAAGATGAAAGCGCACTGCTCAGGTTGAGCCCAGCGCGCTGCCAGGTAGGGATAGGCGTCGAGCGCGATCTGCTGCAGGAAGGCGCGCGGCTGCTCAAGGCGGCTCAAGAATTCCGCTTGGCTGCCGACTGCATGTGCGCCGCTGAGCGCAGGCACGCTGATTGCCTCAATGTGCATGCCCAAGCCGCAGATCAGGGCCGCGTAGAGCGCGTAGTGTTTGCCTAGCCGTTCGCGCCAATCGTCAGCCAGCAGGTCGCGCACGCGCACAGGATGCCGCAGCAGCACGTCGGCGTAGGCGGGCGCAATGCCGCGGCCTGTGGCGCCCGAGCCGCCGCTCTCCCAGGTTTTCAGCGCGGCCTCAAAGGCGCGGTGCGTATCCAAGGCCAGGACGGCGCTCGTGTCCACACGCAAGGCGAGTTCGTGTGGCGCACAGCGCAGCGCCTGGGCTACTTGTGCGCTCTCTGCCAGCAAATCCTCAGGATGAATGACCATGCCCTTGCCGAGGATGCCCAGCGCTGCTTTGTGCAGCGCGCCGCTCGGAATTTGATGAAGGGCCAGCCGCTGCTCGTCCAGGACGACTGTGTGACCGGCATTGGCGCCACCGTTCCAGCGATAGACGATCAGCTGAGCGGTGCGCTTCGCCAAGAGGCCACACAGCGCATCGACGATGCGCCCTTTGCCTTCATCACCGAAGGCGCCGCCGCCAATGGCAATGCTGTTGGCACGGACGCCTTGCGCGCTGGTGCGCAAAGGATCAGCCTTGAGCGGCTGATCGACGCCGAAAAGCTCGCCCTGCTCGTAGATGGCATGGTAAAGCGCGGCGAAGGGATCGCTCATCGCTGACGGCGCTCCAGCTCAGCAGCGACTTGCTCAGGCGTGATGCCGAGCTGCGCCATCAGCACAAGCGCGTGATAAGCCAGGTCAGCTAGCTCGCTAACCGTGCGCTCAGCGCCTTGCCGAGTCGCCGCAAGCACCACTTCAATCGCCTCTTCGCCGACTTTTTTGGCAATTTCCTCCAAGCCTGCTTGGAAGAGCTGTGTGGTATACGAGCCTTGGCGCGGATGGGCTTGCCGATCCTGAATGGTAGCGTAGAGTCGGGCGAGAGTTTCGCTCAAAGCTTTTTGCCTCACAATCTGTTGTGGCCTGAGGTCAGGTTGACTGACCTCAGGGGCGTGAATTAGCGCAATCCGAGTTCGTTGCGCGCGATGACCAGGCGCTGAATTTCGCTGGTGCCTTCGTAGATTTCAGTGATCTTGGCATCGCGGAAGTAGCGCTCTATGGGCAACTCGCGGCTGTAGCCCATGCCGCCGTGAATTTGCACAGCAGCATGCGCGCAGAACATCGCTGTTTCGCTGGCGAAGAGCTTCGCCATGCTGGCTTCAGTGGTGTAGCGTGCGCCTGTGTGCTTGGCGCGCTCCTTAGCGAGCGCTGCATTGTAGATCAGCAGGCGCGAGGCTTCGATGCGCGTCTTCATGTCAGCGATTTTGGCTTGGATCATCTGGAAGCTGCCGATAGGCGCGCCGAAGGCTTCCCGCTGCCGCGCATACTCAACCGAGGCTTCATAAGCGGCTTCAGCAATGCCGAGCGCCTGGGCCGCAATGCCAATCCGTCCGGCGTCCAGCACGTTCATGGCGATCTTGAAGCCCTGCCCGACTTCGCCCAGCACGTTCTCAACTGGGCAGCGATAGTCCTCAAAGATCAGTTCGCTAGTGGCGCTAGCGCGGATGCCGAGCTTCGGCTCTTTTTTGCCCGCTGCGAAGCCAGGCTTATCGGTCTCGATGATAAAAGCGGTGATGCCGTGATGGCGCTTCTCAGGCTCGGTCATGGTGAATAGAATCACGTAATCGGCCACAGGGCCAGAAGTGACCCAACTTTTGCGGCCATTGATGATATAATGCGTGCCATCTTCGCTGAGGATGGCGCGGCTCTTCATGTTGCCGGCATCGCTGCCGCTCATCGGCTCGGTCAGGCTATAGGCGCCGATCTTGGCGCCGCTGGCGACATCGCGCAGATATTTTTGCTTCTGCGCTTCCGTGCCGAACTTCAGCAGGCCGTGGCAGACCAAGCTGTTGTTGACGCTCAGAATAGTGCTGGTCGCGGCATCGGCTTTGGCAATCTCTTCCATAGTCAGCACGTAGGCGATGGTATCCATGCCTGCGCCGCCGTATTCTTCAGGCACTTCGATGCCCATCAAGCCCATCTCGCCCATCTTGCGCACGATCGCCATCGGGAACTCGCCCGTCTCGTCATAATGTGCTGCGACGGGCAAGATTTCTCTGCGGGCGAACTCGCGCACAACGCGCCGCAGTTCCTCATGCTCAGCCGAGAGCGTCAAATTAAGCGTATTCGGAGTCGCTTGAACAGCCATTTCAGAATCCTCTAAGAATGCTCACGAACTTTGGCAGGGATTATAATCTAAAATTCAGCAAAGGCGAAGGCAAAGCGTCGGTTCGGCAGCGCTGAGCACGCCTGGCCGCTCTTTCTGACTCATCTGCTGACGAGAAAAGCGCACAGCTTGTGCTAAAATTATCCGCTAAGTGCAGGCGCGCAAGCGCAGAAACGCCTTCTGGAGTGTGTAATATGGCGCGATTGCTGGTTGAACTAGTGCAGTTCAGCTTTCTGATCTTCAACTTGCTGATCTTAGCGCGTGTGCTGATGAGTTGGTTCAATCCTGATCCGAGCAGCGCCGTTGTGCGCACGATCTATCAGCTAACTGAGCCGATCTTGGCGCCGATTCGCCGCTTGTTGCCTTCCACAGGCATGTTCGATCTGAGTCCAATGGTCGCGCTGATTGGCGCTATTGTGCTAGAGGCGCTGATCTTGCAGCTGATCATTGCGCTGGTCTGAAAGCGCTGCCCAACTCGGCGGCGCGCGCGTCAGGTTGGGCAGAAAGGCTCTCAGCCAGTGGCGGAAAATGCACTGAGCGCCCTTCGCCCACAGCAGTCACGCCTTCAGGGAAGCGATAGGCGCCTGGATACGTGCAGAACGCCTGGTACAAGTTCTGCGCTCCATAGGGCGAATCGCGCCATATGAAAATATTTATGGGATACCATGCAACGAATGAGCAACCGTAGGTTAGCCCATAATCACGGTAGGCTTCGTAGATTGCCAAGGGCATTGGGCCATGAAAAGGTGAATGTAAGTTAAGCGGCGTCGGCATAGTCGAGCTATTCCCACTAAAAGACCAGTTGTAATCTATGAGGATATCAGGTTGATTGCCCAACACGTGCTTCAAAAAACGAGCTATTTTTTCCTCGCCATCTGGCAGGCGGAATAAGTGAGCGATAGGCGGCTCAG
>RFIM01000035.1 GCA_003695215.1 Chloroflexota bacterium | reverse complement strand
GTGGAGGATAGCGGCATCGGCATTGCGCCTGAGAATTTCGAGCTGATCTTTGACGCTTTCCGCCAGGTAGATGGCTCAGCGATGCGCGAGTTTCAAGGCACAGGCTTGGGCTTGCCGATCACACGCCAATTGGTTGAGATGCAGCGCGGCAAGGTTTGGCTGAAGAGCGAGCTTGGGCGCGGCTCGACTTTCACGTTTGCGCTACCTGCCTTGCCTGAGGACGTATAACTTATAGGGATTGCCTAGAGAGATTGGGAGCAACAATGAGCGATCGTAAGCTGGGCCTGCGCCTTGAAGCTGATGGCGAACTGCCCGATCTGGCTGCCTTAGAAGTCGGCGAGCTGCTCTACTGCACGCAATGTGGCACGATCAACCCTGCCAATGCGCGCTTTTGCCGCAAGTGTGGCGATTCGCTGGAAGAGCAGCAAGCAGAGTCGATCGGCTTGGCGACTTTGACTCAGGCAAAGCGCAAGAAGGCTCAGCCTAGTGGCAGCCAACATAACGCTTTTGCTTTAGCAACCTTACAGGTGATCACCATGTTCAGCTTGGGCTTGCTGAGCATGACAGCGCTGGTATTTGAGCAAGCTGCAGCGCTGATTCCGATCATCTTGGCGTGGTTTCTGACAGAAGCTGTTCGCCAATCGAGCCATAAGGGCATAAGCATTGGGCGCGCTGTGGTCAGCGTTTTCACAATCTTACTGGTCGCCTTTCTGGGAATGGGCGCGCTCGTCTTCGGGCAAGGTGGCGCGATCATCCTGTTGATGCTCGCTTGGTTTTTGATCGAAGCTGTTCGCTACCACGCCTGAGCTAGAGCAAGCTCGGCAGCCATAGCAAAAGGGCGTTCATCAGGATTTGGCAGGCCCAAGCGCTAAAAAGATTGTACACTGCAGCCAGGTAGGCATATAAGAAGTTCAGCGCCATAAGCGCCGCGCCGATCACGAGCGCCACGAGTGGATATGCCGTTACGTTCAGCCCTGCCAGCAGCAACAGGCACGACCACACGCCGCTAGCCAGGGCGCTCAGCCACAGGCCGCGCGAGGCCTGAAAAGCGCCGCGAAAGAAGAGTGTCTCAGCAGCAGGCATGGCGAAGATGAGCAGCAAGAAAACGCTTGTGGCGCTCATGCCGCTGAACAGCTCGTTCGCAATGCGCCCTAGCTGCGCGCTGCCGATCACCAGAATTGGCACACCAACAAGCGCCGCATAGCCGCCACCAATGGCGAGATCGCGCACGCTCGGGCGCGGCACGTCAATCTCATCCACCAAGATCGCCATCAAGCCAAGCGCGCTCAGCGCCGTCCAGACTAATGTCAGGCGCGTCTCAAGCGGCATTCCACCTAAGCCGAGCACGGTCACGACTAGAGCGATGCTGTAAATGAAGAGCGGATCGAGCGTCAGAGGCCGCTCTTCCTCCTCAAACTCCTCGAATAGCGTGTCAGTTGCCTCAGAGAGCCCAGCTTCTTCAGCGCTCGCAGCTGGTTCAGATATCTCAGGCTTGCTACGCGTGATTGTGACTGAAGCGACAGGCTGAACCGCAGGCGCTTCAGGCTGGGCCATCTCAGGCTCAGGCGGCACAATGGCTTTCATCCAAGCAGGCGACTCAGGTGCGGAGGCACTGCCGCTGGAAGGTTTGGCGGGCTCAGGCGCTTCAGATGTAGGCATCACTGCAAACTGTATTCGTAGAAAGTCTGCGCGTAATCGGTTGGCGTGGCCGCACTTGGCAACAAATGCGCGTCAGTTTCCCAAACATAGGTGAGCAGCGAAGGGATGCCCTGCCGATAAGCCCAATCGCTCAGCGCAGCGACCATCAGCGGCGTCGGCGGGCGCTCCGACCAGCAAGCCAGGTGCATTTCGCCGACTAAGGCGCCTTCTTGCTCAGGCTCGCTCAGGAAGGCGATCAGGCGCTGACCGCTGCTGAGCGTCATTTGCAAATGAATAGCAACCCGATTCAGCAGCTCTGGAATGCCAGCTGCCCAGTCTTGCGGAAAGAGCTTATCCCATTCTTGGCGGCTGCCACGATACCTGCCGAACGGCATGTACCAACCTTTGACTTGATTCGGATCGCGCTGCTTCAGCTCCACAGCTTGGTAGAGGACTCGACCTGACTCAGTTGGGAAGCGGACGCCATAGCCGCTGAGCGTGTGCCGAAAGCCGAGCTTCTCATAGAAGCCTTGCGCCGCCGCATCTGAGACGCACAGGCGCTCGCAGCGCATCATGCGCGCCATTTCCAGCATGTATGCCACAAGCGCCTTGCCATAGCCGCGCCGTTGATGCTCGGCGTGCGTGTTGATCACGCCGATCTCTAGGTTGTGGCCGAATGGCGGCGGCTCAAAGCTCTCGTAGACTTCCGCTTCTGCCACTACTCGCCCATCTACACAGGCGACCAGTGGGAAGCCTGAGCCTGCCAGCAGCCGATTCAGGTGGACGGCGCACGTCTCAAGGCTGAGCCAAGCGCCGCCATGCTGCCAACGTTCATACAGGCTCAAGGCTTCGTAGTCCGTCACGATGAGCTGGCCATCGGCGCTCAAGCGCGTCCATTGCGGCACATCCGAGCAATGGACAGCGCAGATCGCGGCGGTATCTTGAAGCGTGGCAAGCCGAACTGTGACCAAAGCGCGATTCCCTTCGCAGCGTTGAGCCTGATTCCTAGCCTAACATGCCTTGCGCGCCTTGCCAAGCCTATTTTGGCTCTATGAGATCGCCTGAAAGTTTGCTAGAATGCATCTGTAGGAAATTCCTAAACATGCGCTGTGACGGCGTAAGGCCTAGCACAAGTGCGCCGTCAAAGATACTTGGGAAGATCAAACTCTGAAGACGTGGAGAGAGATCGCGATGGCAATTGTCAAAGCAGATACGCCTTTGTTGGTTGCTAGCAGCGCTGAGTTCAATGAGATGCTCAAATCAGAGCTGCCGATTCTGCTGTTGTTGTGGAATGGCGAGGCGCTGCGCAGCGACCTGAAGAACGAATTAGACCGAGTCGCTCGTGAGGAGCCAATGCTGGTGGTGAAGGCCGATGTGAGCCGTGCGCCCGAGCTGGCATCGCGCTTTGAGGTCGGCAAGCACCCGCTGCTGTTGGGCATCGCCAACGGCGAGGTGATCGTGCGCCGCAACCGACCCTGGGGCACGGACGTCAGCGCCATTGTCGAGGCGCTCAAGCCCTATGTGCCGACCCAGCAAATGCCTTCGGTGGTGCCGCCTAGCGCGCCGCCGCGCGTGGATACCAAGCCTATCAAGGTGACTGACCAGACTTTCCGCAAGGAAGTCATTGAGAGTCCGCTGCCAGTTGTGGTGGACTTCTGGGCGCCTTGGTGCGGCCCGTGCCGTCAAGTGGCGCCGATTCTGGACAAGTTGGCAGCCGAGTTTGCGGGCAAAGTGCGCATCGCGAAGGTCAACGTGGACGAGAATCCGATCTTGGCTCAGACCTTCAACATCATGAGCATCCCGACCTTGATGTTTGTCAAAGGCGGTAAGATCGTCGGGCAGCAAGCTGGCGCCCTGCCAGAGCATATCCTGCGCGATGCGCTGAACCAACTCGTAGCACTCAAGATCGCTTGAGCAAGCGCTCAGCGGGCGATTCGCTCCAGCTCGCCTTGCACTTTTGCGCAAGGCGGGCTTTTTGTGCAGACCTTTTGAGAGGAGTCTCGATGATCTCAGTTGACTATCACACGCATCACTGGCGCTGCGGGCACGCACAAGGGCAAATTGAGGATTACATCAAGCAGGCGCTTGCCCTGGGCATGAGCCAGATCGGCATCTCAGACCACGCGCCGATCTACTGGCAAGATGGCGATGATCCTATGCCGAAAATTGCTATGGCCAAATCTGAGCTGCCTGCCTACGTTGACGAAGTGCTGCGCCTGAAGCAGAAATACGCCGATCGCATCGCCGTTCGCCTTGGCTTGGAAGTGGACTATATCGAAGGCGCCGAGTCGCTGTGCGCTGAGCTGCTGGCGCCGTATCCGTTCGATTATCTGATCGGCTCTGTCCACTATGTCTACGGGCGCAACGTCTACGATACGGCCATGTGGCAAGGCGTCAGCGATCCGTTGCCGACCTATGCCGAATATTACCGCCTGCTGAGCAAATCGGCGCAGTGCGGCTTGTTCGATATCATCGCGCACAGCACGGCCATAGTCGCTCTGGCACCTAAGCCGATTCCGAGCGCTATTGAGCCGCTGCAAGAAGCCGCGCTCGGCGCTATCCGCCAAGCTGATGTATGCGTAGAGATCAACACGAGCGGTTATCGTAAGCTCGGCACTGAGCCTTTCCCGACGGCGCGCATGATCGGGCGTGCACGCGATCTCGGCATTCCACTGACCTTCGGTTCTGATGCGCATCATCCCAGCGATGTTGGCTACGCACGTGAGCGCATCCAGGATTTGTTGAACATGCTTGGCGTGATCGAGCTAGCGTGCTTCGAAGGACGCCAGCGCGGCAGAATTGCGCTTATGCCGCGCGTTTTTCATGCCTAGCGCCGCCGACGCGCTATAATACTGGCTTCAAGACCAGGCGAGATCATCAAGGAGCTGATGAAGCCTTTTGTGTCGCGTACCTTAGCAGGCGTCGCTCTGATTGCCTTCTTGATTGCCGTGCGCGCGCCTGCGCAGCAGATCTTGTACGCACAGAGCGCACCGACGCCTGTGCCGCTCTTCATTCCAACTGTCACGCCGCGCCTTGAAGTAGTGGAAACGGCCACGCCGACGCGCACACCGACCGTGAACATGGGCCTGATCCGCGTCGAAGCGCGCCTGGAGGCGAACATTCGCACGGCGCCTAGCCTGGACGCGCAAATCTTGGCCAAGGCGCTGCCAGGTCAGTTCTACGCGGCACGCGGTCGTTATGGCGAGTGGATTCAGATTCAATTCGAGCGCGCGCCGACGGGCTTGGCGTGGGTCTACCGTGAGGTGGTCAATTTGACGGGCGGCAACTTTGAGTCTTTGCCGCCTATCGACCTAGATGCCGTGCCGACGCCGAATCTGCAGACGGCTGCAGCGCAGCAAACGGCTGAATACCTGACAGCCACGCCTGGCGCGCCACAAACAGCGACTGCGCTGCAAGCGCAAGCCACAGGTGTCTTCACTTTGGCGGCGGCTGTGCCAGAGCAACTGCCTGTCGGCGCGCCACTGCCAACTTTCACTTATCCACCGCCTTATGCCGAAGCAACTTTGCCCGCTCGCCCTTCAGCCACAATCAACAGCGGCGGCATTCCGCCTATCATGCCGATCTTAGCGCTCGGCGCACTCGGCTTGGGCGGCTTGCTTATCAGCAGCTTGCGGCGTGGGCGCTGAGGCAAAACCAACCGCAAATCTAAATTTGCGTTTTGCGCACACTCATGCTACTGTATTCAGGCAGTTGGGTAGCGTTCAGAAAAGCTCTGAAATCAGTCTGAAGTGTGGCAGGGTCGCATCGCACCTTGACAAAGGCCGTTGCTTCAGCTAGGCTTGTGAGAAATTACGCAAATTAGGATCGGATCAGAATGACGCCAACGCGCAATTCACCGCAGATCGCCATTGGTATCGCCGGCGCGATGGGCTGTTATATCACGATCCTAGCGGCTGCTTCCATTCTGCTTGGGCTGTGGATCGACTCGTTGCTGGGCAATGAGCGCCGAATCGCGACGCTCATTTGCGTCCTAGCAGGCATACCGATCAATTTATTCTCAGCGGTATGGCTCACCTTGCGCTTGATTGCCAGGGCCTTTCCGCAGGCAGCGCCGACAAGCAAGCGCGCAGAGGAACCGCCTGAGGAGCCCAACTAGGCACAGCGGCCTGGCGCACATAGCAGACTGTTTCGCGCTGAAGGAGGTTGCATTTTTGAATAGCAGATCGTGGTTCACTGCAGGCATGGTAAGGAGGAAGCTATGAGCGCATCATTGCGCGGCTTCTTCATCTTCCTTGCCCTGGTTGGTTTCGTGGCACTGGTGTGCGTGTGGCTGCCTTTCACCTTCCTGCCTTCAGTAGGCTCAGGTGTGGCGCTGCCCGTCATCACGCTGCCCGCAGAGGTGTTGGTAGGCAACGTCCTGCCTGGCTTTGACTTCACCAACACGATGACATCGCTGCTGTTGGTGGACGTCTTGGTGATCGTGATCGCGCTGGTGGTCGGGCGCGCTTATCGCAGCGCTAGCCCCGATCGCTTCGTGCCACGCGGCTTGACGAACTTCATCGAATTGCTTGGCGAGTTTCTCTACAACCAAGCCTATAACCTGCTCGGCAACAAGACGCGCGCCGTCTTTCCGCTAGCTGCTTCGATCTTCCTATTCTTGCTGCTCGGCAACTGGATCAAGCTTGTGCCAGGCTATGAGTCAGTCGGCTTGACGGTTTGCGCCGAGTACAACGTCTTCGCACCTGATACCGATCCAGAGGCGCCTGGCCAGCTGAGCTATCGCGTCAGCGGTTTGAATGCGCAAGGGCAGCCAACAGGCATCCTGACACTCTTCAACGGCGATAACGATGGCGACGGCGTCTTCAACCTGAGCGAACGCGCGGGTCAGAAGGTGGTGCGCGCCAACACGCTCCATTGCGAAGAGAAGTACGCATGGGGCAAGGCGCCGTTGGCCCAGGCGATGGAAGATCGCGCCATTGCCGCCAAACGCGCTGAGGCCGAGGCGAAGGGCGAGAAGTGGGACGCCGAGAAAGAAGAGAAGGCGCGCAAGGAGTATCACAACAAGCTGATGCTCAAAGTGCTGACGGCTGAAGAGAAAGCGGCGCTGGAGACCGAAGAGGAGAAGCTCGAGGCGGCGAAGAAGAAGATCGAGGCGGCCGATCCTGATCGCTTCACGCTGGTGCCGTTTTTCCGCGGCATGACCACTGACCTGAACCTGCCCATTGCCTTGGCGCTGATCGTCGTGCTCATGGTGCAGGTCTGGGGCGTGCAAGCCCTAGGCGGCAGCTACTTCTTCAAGTTCATCAACCTGCCCGCGCTAGGCAAGCTCGGTAAAAAGCCGCTAGGCGCCATTGACTTCATCGTCGGCTTGATCGAGATCATCTCGGAGCTCTCGCGCCTTGTCTCGCTGACCTTCCGTCTATTTGGCGCGGTCTTTGCGGGAGGCATTCTGCTAGTTGTCTTCAGTTTCCTGATCGCCTTCGTCTTGCCGCTGCCGATCTACTTCTTGGAGCTGTTCGTAGGCGGCATTCAGGCGTATGTGTTCGCCATTTTGACGATCATCTACGCATCGCAGGCAGTAGTGCATCATGGCGATGACGAGCATGCGCATGGCGAAGCGCATCAGGCGGGCGGGCATCACTGAGTGATGCCCACTCAAGGGTTTGCCAATCTCAGGTAAAGCAAGAGCATTCACAAAACGCATACAGAAGGGGAAATTCACGATGACAGATGCAGGCTTGAAGTTTCTGGCGGCGGGTTTGGCGATGTTGGGCGCGCTTGGGCCCGGCATTGGCGTTGGCTTACTGGTGAACGGCGCGCTGCAGGCCATCGGGCGCAATCCTGATGCCGTAGGCGTGATTCAGACGAACATGATTCTGGGCATTGTGTTCACTGAAGCGATCGCCATTTACGCACTCGTGGTAGCACTCATCGCCCTGTTCGTCTAAAGCACACAGCGCGAGGAGGTTTGCGTTGGAACGTCTAGGTATTAATGGCGGTTTTCTGCTTGCGCAGATCGTCAATTTCGTCATCTTAGCGCTGATCCTCTGGGCGCTGGTCTGGAAGCCCTTGGTGAAGGCTCTGGAGACGCGCCGCGAGCGCATTGCCAAAGGCCTGGAAGATGCGCGCGCGGCCGAGCAGCGCCTTGCAGAAGCCAGCCGCGAAGCGGACAAGCTGATGGAACAGCGCCGCATTGAGGCGAACAAGCTGATCGAAGAGGCGCGTGCGCGCAGCGAAGAACAGACTCGTGCGTTGATCGAAGAGGCAAAGCGCGAGGCTGAGGCGCTCCGCGCTAAGGCGCGCGAAGAGGCGCTGGCTGAGCGCGATAAGATTCTGGGCGGCGTGCGCGATCAAGTGGCGCGCATCGCTATCGCGGCCACTGAGCGCCTAGTCGGCAGCTTGGACGAAGCGCGCGCGCAGGCGATTGTGAACGACTTCCTGGTTCACATGCCGCCAGAGGCGCGTGGCATGGGCGGCAACGTTGAGGTGATCAGCGCCTTGCCGCTGACGAAAGACGAGCAAGAGAAGATCAAGGCGGAAACGGGCGCACAGCACATCACGTTCCGCGTCGATCCGAGCATTCTGGGCGGCCTAGTGCTGCGCTCGGGCGAGAATGTGGTAGATGGCAGCGTGCGCAGCAATCTGCAAAGCCTTGCGGCACAGATGCTCTAAAGCACACAAGCACGCAAGCGTGTATGGCAAATCAGGGCGAGTGGCGAAACTCGCCCTTTGTGTTTAGAAGCGCCCAGTGCTCACGCCTCAAGATAATTGTGCACAGGGCGCGTCTTGCGCACAGGCATTCCGAAATCAAGGTCGAAGACCTGGAAGCGCCGCTCGGGCAGATACAAAATGCCACATGTGCGGCTACCTTGCGCGTGCATACCGCACACAGAGCCAGGATTGACGATCAGCACATCGCCAACGTAGGCTTGCATCGGAATGTGCGTGTGGCCTAGCACAACAACCTGTGCCTGTTGCGCCTTTGCGGCCTCAGCAACCTGCTCAAAGAGCGTTCGTGGCGCACTCGGGCGCAAGTAGATGTCGTTGCGCCACGGCGTGGCATGTGTCAGCAGGATGTTGAGGCCAGAGATTTCGATCACTAATGAGTGAGGCAGAGTTTCTAAGAAAGCGATGCTCTCGGGCTGCAGCAGCAAGTGGTTCGGCACAAAGAGCGGATCAGCACGCTGATACCATTCTTGTGTCGCTCGAGCTATGCTATCGTGGTTGCCTGCTACGCAGGGTATCTGCAAAGCGCGAATGCGCTGGACTACAGCATCGCCATGCTTGCCTTTGTCTATCAGATCGCCGGCGCATAGAATCTGCTGTGCGCCATGTTGCTCGATCAGCATCAGCGCTAGATCAAGTGCCTCTAGGTCGGCATGAATATCTGCTATCAAGCCTATCTTCATTGTTACAAATCGCCAATTAGGCTTTAAGGTACAAGTTCAAGGTAAGTTTACACCATAGCGGTTAAACGTGCAAGGCTTGTAGTTTGTTCCAAGCACGACTTTAAAGTCTGTATCCGCATTTGGATCAGGCTGATCGATCACGTCCTTAGCGCTCAGATTCAAGGTGCGCAGCAGCAAGCGCAGGCTGCTAGGCTTAGCGCCGCCAGTGTGGTCATAAAGGCGCGTTACAGGTGTATAGGCGCTCTCGCCCATTGCTTGCGGCGCAAAGCCTTCCCAAGCCAGGCGCTCAGCCGCCACACGATCCCAATCGGCGTTGCCGCTGCCGTTATAAATTGCCACAGTCGGTTGTTCGCGCAAAAGGGTGTTAGCGGTCGGCGGCGTGAGGAATTTGATCAGCTCAGCGCGAATGGCCTCGCGGTTGGGCACAAGGACGGCGGCGCCTTGTGGCGTCTGCCAGCTAGTGACTTGTTGTGGGCTGATGAAATAGCTGCGCAAGTTCAGATTCTCCAAATTGAGCGCGATCGGCACTAGACTCAAGAGATCAGCCAGGGTCAGGTCCGTTTTGACGATTGCGCTCAAATCGCTCCACAAAGCGGGCAACTGATTGAGCTGACCGCGCTCGCGCACTGCTTGGAAGATGGCGCGCAGCATCGCTTGCTGACGGCGATTGCGGTCAAAGTCGCTAGTGCCGTTGCGCGAACGGACGTACCACAGCGCTAGATCGCCGTTCATGCGATGGACGCCGACCTGGAGCGTGAACGGCCGATAATTGGCCAACACATTCGGATTGGCGCCTTCGCGCAGCCGATAATCCGTGATCGGACAATCCACTACGATCTCGATGCCATCTAGCCGATCAACGATCGTCTTGAAGCCCTCGAAGTTCACCTGCGCGTAGCGATCGATGCGGATGCCTAGGTTGTAGCGCACAGCGGCGATCAGCGTAGCGATGCCGCCGCCGTTCAGCTTGTACAGATCGCCCCACAAGCTGGCTGTGTTGATGCGGTCATAGCCGTACTTAGGGATGTAGACGTACAAATCGCGTGGCAAGGAGAGCAGGCTGACGCTGCCCGTGGTGCGGTTCACGCTCACGATCACGAGCGTATCAGTGCGGTAATCTACCGCGTTCGAGCGCCTATCGTTGCCGATCAGCAGGATGTTGAATAGATCGTAGGCGCCCACATCGATAGGCGGCATGGCGCCTGGCTCTGGGGTAGGCGGCAAGGGTGTATCTGTTGGCAAAGGCGTGATGCTCGGCGTCAAGGTGACAGTCGGTGTGTGGCTTGGCGTAAAAGTACGCGAGGCAGTGAACGTGGCACTCGGCGTGAAGGTGCGTGTGCGCGTCGGCGTGCGTGTAGCGCTTGGCGTGCGCGTCGGCGAGATAGTGAAAGTCGGGCTGGCTGTGAGCGTGTGTGTTGGCGTCCAGGTCGGCGGCAGCGTAGGCGCCAAGCGCGTGATGGCGAACGTCGCAGTCGGCGCAGCAAGCGTCAGCTGCAACGCAGCGCGTGTGCCTGCAGCTCGCTCGAGCTGCAGCGCTTGATCGGAGGCCTGTTGTTGCATCCACAGTGCGCTAAACAACGCTATCAGAGCGCTTGAGACAATGAATAGCGTTATTAAGCCTGCGAGACGTCTCACGCTCTCAGCACTCACCACTTGATGTAGATGGATGCAATTATACTTTTCTGGCGCAAAATCTGCCTGGATGACAGGGCTTAACACAAAGGCTGTAGAGTTGATGCGCTTGTCAATGCTGAAAAATTAGCGCGATCTCGAATGCACCTTTGGAGACCTATGGATGCCTATGATCGAGTATTTTCTCAGGCAACTCATCTATCCGACGCTGAATCCGCTCTATCAGCTGAACACGCGGCACTTTTGCCCGACGCGCCTGCACCGCGATGCGCGCCTCATGCTTATCGGCGGCATTGGCGCGGCCGCGGCATGGTGGCTCTTTGTGATGCTCACTTCGGGCACAGAGGCCTCAGACGTCTATCTCAACGTGTTGGCGATGCTCGCTCTCGCTTCGCTGATGGCCACGCTTGCCGCTGATGTCTTCTACGTGATGGAAGCTGTCAAAGTTGTGCAGCAAGAGTTGGCGCAAGGCACATGGGATTTATTGCGCCTTTCGCACCTGCCTGCGCAAAGCATTGCCTCGGCTAAGTATGCGCTGGCACAATTGCGGGCATGGCGCGTGATCGCGCTTGAGTTTGCCATACGCGCAGCTGTGCTGACCTTGATCGTCTTGCCGTTCGTGCGCACAGGCATTTCGCTAGCGCTCACGCTGACCATCACAGGAGTCATCCTAGCAAGCCTGTACTGGCTGGAAGTGTGGTGGCGAGCGCGAGCCGTGATAAGCCTTAGCTTGCTATCGGCGCTGCTCTTCAACAAGCCGATTAATGCCATGATCGTTGCGGCGCTGAGCGCGATCGGCTTGCATGTCGCGCAAGCGGCTTTCCTAGCAACTTGCGGCATCCTGCTGTTGCTCGCGCTCCAGAGCGCGTTCACACTCAGCTTTTTGTGCGGCATGCCGCTGTGCGCTCTAGCAGCTACAGGTGGCACATGCTTCTTTTATGAGCGCGCGGCAGCAATGACTTTACAGCGCTTTGTCAAGCGGATTGGCAGTGCTGCAGCTTGAGGGAAGGATCGCGGATTGTTCAATAGAGACCTGGATGAAGTTTTCGCTGAGTCGCGCTTCAACCCTGTTTTGTGGCTCGCAATCAAGCACGAGCACGGCTCGCAGGCTATCTTCAAGCGCTTCAGCTGGCGCTTGCAGCTCGGCGCCTATGGCTTGGCGTTGCTGTTCGCAATTCCTACGCTCTTCAGCCGCAACGCATTCTTCGCCCATTGGCCACTATGGCTGATCGGCTGTGTGCTTGCTTACGTGCTTAGCTTTGGCGCGGATATCGCGTACATCCTGGCGGCGCGCTCTAGCGCTGAAGTGCGCGGCGAATTCTGGGAAGCGTTGCGCCTGACTCTGTTGCCATCTGTTGTGCTAGTTGAAGGCAAGTATCTGAACGCGCAGCTGCGCGCGTGGCGCTGGCTGTTGATGGAGACTGCAACACGGCATTTCATCGTAGCAGCGCTGATCTTCCCTATCTTGGGCTTAGGCCTGACTCTTGAGCAAGGGCTGCTTTTCTTGGTGCTCTCAGGCTGGATGATCTTGGCGCTGTTCTTGGCGCTAGGCTTTCTGTATGTCCGCGAGCCGATCACGCGGATGCGCGCCATGGTGGCGCTGAGCTTCGTCACGGCGCTGCGCACACGAGATGAAAGCGCTGCAAATTTCCTCGCCATTGGCATCGCTTTCAGCCTTCGGCTGATGCAAGTATTCTTGATCATCAGCTGGTCGGCGCAAGGCGCGCTGTTCAGCTTAGATAGCGCCCTGATCTGCTTTCTGCCGATCCTATATTTGGCGCTGGCTTATTACTTGTTCTATGGCGTGTATCGGCAAATATGCGCTTGGGCATTGAAGGCGATGATGCGCTCAGCGCAAGCAGGCGATTGATCGGGCATCTTGAGCGAAGCTGCTAAAGTTGTGCCTTGCCGCAAGCCCAGCAGATTGCATATACTGGTAGCAATAATAGAGCTTCACGAGCGCGCAAAGGGCGTGTTGTGGCAAACGAACGTATTCTCGTCGTAGATGACGGGCGCGAAAACCGCGAATTCATCATCAAATACATCCTGCAGCCAAACGAATATCGGGTGCAAGAAGCGCGCGACGGCGTGGAATGCCTTGAGATCGTGCGCCGCGATCCACCTGATCTGATCCTGCTCGACCTGCAAATGCCGCGCCTTGATGGCATGGGCGTGCTTGAGGCGCTCCAGCGCGAACGCTTGGACATTCCTGTCATCCTGATGACCTTTCACGGCTCCGAAGATATTGCCGTGGAAGTCTTTCGTATGGGCGTGCGCGACTATCTCAAAAAGCCTTACACGGCTGAAGAAATGCTGAGCGCAATCGAGCGCAGCTTGGCTGAAGTGCGCCTGCGCCGCGAGAAAGAAGCGCTCACGATGCGCCTGATGAATGCCAACCGCGAGCTGCACACGCGCATCAAGGAGCTGAACACGCTCTACAGCATTGGCAAAAGCGTGACGGCGCTGTTGGACTTGCCGCAGCTGCTGCGCCGCATCACCGAAGCAGCCATCAGCCTGACCAACGCCGAGCAGGCGCGCCTGATCCTGGTCGAAAACGGCGCGCTTGTGCTGCGCGCCATCAGGCCGCGTGGCGAACAAAACGCCCAAAACGCGGCTGAGACGCTTCAGGATCGCCTGGCAGAACGCGCTATCAGCACAGCGCGTTATATCCTCCTGAATGCGCAGCAACTGGAGCCGTTGCGTCAGGCGAACCCGAATGCGCCTTTTGCCACGCTCTACGTGCCGCTGCTGATCGGCAACACAGTCATCGGTGTGCTAAACGCTGAGAATTTGACGGCGAACACGCGCCAATTCACCGATAACGACGCCGCGCTGCTCTCAGCTCTAGGCGATTACGCTGCCATAGCCATTGAGAATGCGCGCAACTATCACGCCCTGGAGACACTCAAGGCGCAAGCCATGCCCAATGCTATCGGCCGCAGCGCTCAACTGCCAGAAGCGGATAGCGCGGCGCGCCGCGAGATCAGCGTGCTGGTCGCCGATTTGCGCGGCTTCAGCGCCCTTGCCGAGCAGCAGCGCCCTGAGCAGGCGCTTCGCTTGTTGAACGCCTACCTATCGCTCGCCGCTGAGACGCTCACGAAGCACGGCGCTCAGCTTGATCGCGCTAGTGGCGATACCGTCATGGCGCTCTTCAACGCGCCGCACAACCTGCCTGACCACACTCTGCGCGCAGTGCAGGCTGCGCTGGCATTACAGCAAGAAACCGCGCGTTTCGGCGCGCAGCACGGCACTGAGATGCTCGCTTTTGCCATTGGCGTAGCCCGTGGCGAGGCATTGGTCGGCACGGTTGGCGTTGGCTCAGCTGCAGCTTATGCTGCCGTCGGCGAGCCTGTGAATTTAGCCTATCGCCTGCAAGAGAGCGCGCGCGCAGGGCAAATTTTGATTGAAGAGAATGCGCTTGTGCAGTTAGGCAATCGCATAGTCTCGCGCAGGCTGGGCGAGGTGCAACTGCGCAGTCGGCGCAGCTCAGCAGTCGTTTACGAAGTGCAGGAGCTGCTATGAACGCGCCATTGTTGGTCTGCGGCCTGGATGAGGCAGGGCGCGGCGCCTTAGCAGGTGCGCTCGTTGCGGCGATGGTCGCCTTTCCGCCAAATTTCCGCCTGACCGAGAAGTTCCCTAGCTTGCCCTTCCGCGACTCCAAGAAAATGACTGCCAAGCAGCGCGCTGAGGCAATCCGTTACATCTATGAATGGGCGGCGCTGATTGAGATAGATGTGGTCTCAGTGGCGGATATCAACGCGCACGGCATCGGCTGGGCGAATCGAAGCGCCTTTGAGGCGCTGATTTGGCGTCCGTTCGAGGCGGCACAATACATCGTCGATGGCAACCTGAAGCTGCGCAATCTGGGCAGAAAAGCGCCGCGCGTGCGTTGCATCGTGCGCGCCGACGAGCAATTTGAAGCAGTGGCAGCCGCTTCAATCGTGGCCAAGGTCAAGCGCGACCAGATAATGGCAGAACTGCACGCGCAGTTTCCGCAATACGGCTGGGATCGCAACTGTGGCTATGGCACAGCCGAGCATTTGGCAGCGCTGCGCCAATACGGCGCCAGTCCTTATCATCGGACGCAGTTCGTGGCAACAGCGCTGCGTGACGATCCGCGTCTGCCGGGCTTCTAGCTCACAGGTGATCTTTCGAATTCGCTGCGCACCAGCTCTAGACGTCCGAGTGTCCCGATCACTTGCCCTAGCTCAAGATCGGTCATGTTGCGCAGGCTCTCAGGCGAGATCAGCTGCCTATAAGCCAGTTGGCGCGCATGGCGCTCGATCAGCTCTTCGTTCTGATCAGCATGATCCAGATAATAACGGAAGGTCGGCACAAAACGTTTGATGCGCTCCAAGTGCTGAGCCGCTCAGCTGCATTGTCGTTCATCTCCTTTGGCAAGATGACGCC
>RFIM01000288.1 GCA_003695215.1 Chloroflexota bacterium | reverse complement strand
TGATTGACTTATTTTTGAGCGCCATGCGCGATGGCGTGGTCAAGCTGA
Organism: Chloroflexota bacterium; assembly: GCA_003695215.1. Classification (GTDB taxonomy): domain Bacteria; phylum Chloroflexota; class Anaerolineae; order Aggregatilineales; family UBA2796; genus CP2-2F. The sequence goes on along the minus strand of RFIM01000288.1, from coordinate 4,049 downwards.
TCACTGATAGGCTCGTGCTGTATGACGTGGTCGAGCAGGCGCGGCAGGCTTTGGCAGCGCGCTTTGCAGCTCAGCAGGTCAGCTTGCACAATCAGGTTGCGCCTGAGTTACCGCGCATCGTCTTGGATGAGCGCCTTTTCACCCAAGCGCTCATCTACTTGCTGGAGAGCCTGCTGGGCGCCAATGCGGCTGCAGGCGCGCTTCATTGCTGGGCTGAGTTTGAAGCCAGTCCGCCACATTTTCATCTCAGGCTTCATGATACGCGCCCACAGACTGACTTGGCTGCGCTGCGTCGGCTGTTCTACGCGCCAATGAGCGCCTTGCTCAGCCAGCGCCACAGCTTGCCCGTCATTCTGAGCCGTGTGGTCATGCGTGCACATGGCGGCGCGCTACAAATTTCGCGCCGTGAGCAAGACGGCATCATGTTCGACTTGTTCTTGCCGCTCATGGCTGTAGAACCTTCAGTGAAGGCTCTGCCAGCGGCCCAACTTTTCAGCGATCAGCCCATTGAACAACCTGGAGATAACCTATGAGCGATGCGTCATCTGAAGTTGCCCTGATCGAGCAGGCGCGGCAGGCCTTTGAAGAAGAGATCAGCGTCCTGGCGCACGACTTGGCCGGCCCTCTGGCGCGGATCATCAACAGCTTGCAGTTAGCGAAGGACCTCTTGGCGATGCGCGAGTTGAACGCGCTTCCCCAAGTGCTAGAGATCGCGCTTAACAGCGCGCAGGCGCAGCTGCAGAACATCGAGGTGCTGCAGGATATCACGCGCCTGGCAAACGGCCTGAAAAAGCCGCCACGCGGCAAGGCGCAGCTGGCAGCGGCCCTGGAAGAGGCGCTCAAGGCGCTCCAACCGCTGCTGAGCGAATCGCAAGCCGTCTATAGCGCCGACGTGCCGCCCGATTTGCCTGCCACCTGTGCCGAAGAGGCCTTGCTCAGCCGCGTATGCTTCAACCTGTTGGAAAACGCGCTGCGCCATGTGCCCAGCGGCGGCACAGTCCATGTGAGCGCCTGCCAGGAAGGCGCCTCGATCAAAGTGTGCGTGGCCGATAACGGCAAGGGCGTGGCAGAAGCGGATCGGGCGCGCATCTTCGAGAAATTCTACCGCGTGCCTTCCTCGCCTTTGCGCGGCAAGCGCGGCATAGGCCTGGGCCTGACTTTCGCCAAGCTGGTCATCGAAGGCTATGGCGGCGCGTTGTGGCTTGAGTCGCCTGCCGAAGGCGGCGCGATCTTCTGTTTCCGCCTGCCTGTGAGCGCTGAGGAGCCGTCATGAGCAATCCGCGGCTAGAGCGCGCACGGCGGCTCGGCCTGACCCACGCCACAGCCGAAGCCTACTATCATCGCGGCTTGCAGGCCTATCAAAAAGGCGACCTAGAGAACGCTGTCCTCGATCTCTCAGAGGCGATCTACTACGATCGGCGCTATGCTGAGTATTACGCCACGCGCGGCTTGTTCTACGTTGAATATGGCAAGTTTGCCGAGGCAGAGGCCGATCTGCACTACGCGCTCAGGCTGAACAAGCGCTTGTGGCTAGCGCATTTTGCGCTGGGCGTGCTACGCTACAAGCAGAAGGAATACGAAGCGGCCCATCAGCACTTCCTGCAGGCGACTCGGCATCCTGATGCCAAGCCTGAAGCCTGGTTCTACCTGGCTGTGACGCACTACCTGCTGGATAACCTGCTTGAGGCCTTGCAGGCCATTGAGACCGCCATCAATGGTTTCCATCCTGCGGACAACCGTCGCGGCGAGGCGCAGCGCTGGAAGGCTGAGATCGAGAAAGCCATCGCGGCGCGCGCGCCCAAGCCAATGGCTGAGAGCAGCGCTAGGCGCAGGCGCAGCAGGCACACTAGCGTGACCGAGACAAATTGAGCGCTGCGCCGAGCAGAATGCCTGCCGCCGTCCAAGTTGGCAGGCGCGCCAGCAAGCTGAGCATTTGCTCCAAGGAGTAGTCAGGCACCAGGTGCGCGTGCGCTGCCGTCTTCAGGAACATCAGGCAGGTCGCGGCGAGGATCGTGCCGCTGCCGAGCGCACCGCCGATCAGCGCGAAGCGCAAGCTATGCCCAAGGCGCGACCATAGGTTATAAGCGTAGTGCACGTGCAGCGCGCCGAGCAGCGCGCACGCGGCGCCCATGCTCAGCACGCTCCACAGGCCATTCTCCTCAAGCGAGAGCCACACGAACACGCTGATGCCCGTCATCAGGGTGAGCAAGGCTAGCCAGCGCGGGCGCCTTGGCACACTCACGGTCAGTAAATCGGCAAGGACGGGTCGATCTCGCGCGCCCAGGCGTTGATTCCGCCTGCTAGGTTCACCAAGTTGGTGAAGCCTAACTGCTGCAGCATTAAGATGGCATCACGGCTGCGGACGCCACTTTTGCATTGGACCACGACTTCCACGTCGCGCGGGATTTCAGCAGCGCGCGCCACGACCTGCCCTTTCGGGATGCGCAGCGAGCCTTCAATGGCGCTGATCTCCCACTCGTGCGGCTCGCGCACATCCAGAATGACTACCTGAGCTCCAGCATCCAAGCGCGCTTTTAGGTCATGCACGCTGATGCTGCGCACATTGTGCTGCACATTCTTCTCTTTGTAGTCGCTGCGATCATGGGCAGGCACGCCGCAGAATTCTTCGTAATCGATCAGCGTTGTGATGCTCGGATTCGGGCCGCAGACAGGGCAATTCGGATTCTTGCGCAGGCGGATCGTGTCGAAGGTCATGCTGAGCGCGTCGTAGAGCAACATGCGCCCGATCAGCGGCTGCCCGATGCCCAGAATTAGCTTGATGGCTTCGGTCGCTTGCAAGGTGCCGATAGTGCCTGGCAGGATGCCCAGCACGCCGCCTTCAGCGCAGCTTGGCACTAAGCCGGGCGGCGGCGGCTCTGGGAACAGGCAGCGGTAGCACGGGCCTTCTTTGGCATAAAAGACGCTCAGCTGCCCTTCAAAGCGGAAGATGCTGCCATAGACGTTCGGCTTGCCCAGCAAGACACAGGCATCGTTGACCAGATAGCGCGTTGGGAAGTTATCGGTGCCGTCAATGATCACGTCATAGTTGCGCATGATCTCGAGCGCGTTCGCGCTAGTGAGCGGCGTGTTGTGCTTCTCGATCAGGATATACGGATTGATATCGGAGAGCTTGGCCGCGGCGCTCTCCAGTTTCGGCTTGCCGACGTCGCTGGTGTAGTGGATGACCTGACGCTGCAGGTTGGTCTCGTCCACCACATCATAATCGACCAGGCCGAGCCGACCGATGCCTGCAGCCGTTAGATAGAGCGCCAATGGGCTGCCCAAGCCGCCTGTGCCGATCAGCAGGACGCTCGAGCGCTTGAGCTTGCGTTGCCCTTGAATGCCGACCTCAGGCATGATCAAGTGGCGGCTGTAGCGGCGAATCTCGTCATGCGAGAGCTCAACGCTCTCAGGCGCGATCAGCTCAATGGCGCCGCCCGCGATGCTCGGGATGATGCGCAGGCTATCGTTCGGCTCAAGCGGCGTATCCAGGCCGTCGCGGTAGCGGATATCTTCCTCGCCGATGAAGATATTGACGAAGTTGCGCAGCGTCTCGCCATTATAGAGATGTTGGCGCAGCTCGGGGTACTGGCTGAGCAGATCGGCCAGGGCTGCGCCGACGGTCTCGCCGTTCACGCTGACTTCAGCCTTGCCACCTGTGTAGGCACGCAATGGCGTCGGAATCTTGATAGTTGGCATAGCTTTCACTCCTCTGCGCCTTTGACGATAGGCGCGCCAATCAGATTGCCCCATTCCGTCCACGAACCATCGTAGTTGCGGACATGTGGATAGCCGAGCAGATACTTCAGAGCGAACCAAGTGTGCGAAGAGCGCTCGCCAATGCGGCAATAAACAACCACGTCCTTATCAGGCGTGATGCCGAGCGGTTCATAAATGCGGCGCATCTCTTCAACTGACTTGAAGGTGCCATCTTCGGCCACAATGGCAGACCAAGGCACGTTCTTAGCGCCCGGGATATGCCCGCCGCGCTGGGCTACTTCAGCCATGCCAGGCGGCGAGATAATCTCGCCTGTGAACTCAGCTGGCGA
>RFIM01000001.1 GCA_003695215.1 Chloroflexota bacterium | reverse complement strand
CGGCTTAAATCGATCTCGATATGCTCAGGCGCAGTGATCGGAGCGCATTCGGCGCTGACGGTCACGCTGAAGCATCAAGTTCGAGAGGATGATCAGATGAAACGCATCGTTGGTTTTGCATTGGCGGCAGCGCTGCTCCTGGCAGTAGCTGCGCCGCTCGTCAGCAACGCGCAAATGCCGCAGACAGGCAACGTGATCTTCATGCATCCTGATGGCTCAGGCTTGAATCACTGGGCAGCCGCGCGCATGTACTGGAAAGGCCCGGACGGCTTGCTGGAGTGGGATCAGCTGCCCTATATGGCTGCTTATCGTGGTCATATGTTTGACCGCCTGACAGGCACCAGCAACGGCGGCGCGACCACGCACGCTTTTGGCTATAAGGTGGAAGGCGCCGGCAGCTTTGGCCTGGATGGCGACCGCGAGAAGGCGCGCCGCACTTTGGCGCTCTCAGGCTATCCTGGCAGCATCCTGCGCGAGGCGCGCAACAACGGTCATCCCGTCGCTGTGGTGAACGATGGTCAGGCAGCTGAGCCTGGCACGGCCGTCTTTTTGTCAGAAGTCGGCAACCGCGATGAGTTCACTGAGATCGTGCGCCAGATGCTGCAAGGCCGCCCTGGCTTTGATGAGAAGGATGAGAAGGCTGACGTGATACTCAGCGGCGGCGAGATGTACTTCCTGCCTGAAGGCACGCCCAAGTGCGAAGCTGAGATCACGCCGACCTGCTACGTCCACGAGGATCCGCTCACTGGCCGCGGCCCGCAGCGCAAGGACGGGCTGAATCTGATCCAATATGCAGTGGACAACGGCTACACCGTCATCCGCACTCGCGCTGAGTTCGATAAGCTGCTGGCTGAGCTGAAGGCGGATAGCAACCTAGCGCCTCGCGTTCTGGGCTTGTTCGCCGCTGATGATATCTTCAACGATGTGCCCGAAGAGCGCCTGATCGCAGCTGGCATGGTCAAGGAAGGCGTGGCTGAGGACGATCAGGAAGGGCGCCTGATCTTGTATGGTGGCAAGCCGAACACGCCCAGCTTCAATCCGCCAACCATGGCTGAGATGGCCGAGATGGCGCTGATCATCCTCGAGCGCCGCAGCGCGCAGGCGGGCAAGCCCTTCCTGGCCGTCTTCGAGACCGAGAGCGTGGATAACTTTGGCAACAACGCTAATGCCATTGGCACGCTGGTGGCGCTCAAGCACACTGATGAGATGATCGGCCTGACGCGCCAATTCCAGGCGCGCGTGCCGAACACGCTGCTCCTGACTGCAGCTGATAGCGACGCCGGCGGCTTGCAGGTCTTCTCGCCTGCGCCTATCAAGCGCCCCTCGGGCGTGGTCACAGGCGTGACGGGCAATCCGACCGACTCATCAGCGGAAGGCTTCAATAACTTCGTGGACGGCATCGAAGGGCGCGGCACCAAGCCGTTCGTCACGGCACCTGATGCCTTCGGCAATCGTCAGAACTTTGGCATCGTCTGGATCGGCACGCCTGATGTGGCAGGCGGCATTCTCTCACGCGCGCAAGGCATGAACGCCGAGCTGCTGCAGACCAAGTTCAGCGGCGCCTTCGATAACACGGACGTCTACCGCTTGATGTACCAAACGCTCTTCGGCCGCGAGCTGGAGAGCGCCATCGGCAAGCGTGCACCTGATCGCAACTGAGCCAATAGCCTGAGAGACTAAGCGCACGCCCAGCGTAATTGCTGGGCGTGTTGATTCACTCAGGAGACTGGGCGCGGTAGCGGCGCGCGCGCTCAGGTTTGCCCCAGATGATCTTGTTCGGCACAAGGCGCACAAGCAGCGGTGCGTGGACGGCGATCTGGCAGGAGAGGCGCGGGTAGCCAAAAGCTGCGCCGATGCGATCGTGCCAATGGCTTGGCGCGGGCGCATTGGCCTCAATCCAGACGCCACAGGTGGCGCACAAGCCGCGCCCGCCGCAATTGGCGCGCCGCGAGAGCGCCCCATGTGGCGAGAGGTCGGCTGCTAGCAGGGCTTGGCGCAAATTCGCGCCATCAGGCACGTTCAGCGTCACTTGCCCTTCAGGCGTGATGACCGTGAGCGTGTGCGTGATCGGCTCAGTCATAGGCCAGCCCTGCCAGCTCAACTGCATCGGGCTCGAAAAGGTCGCGCGCGCGTAGATCGACCAACAAGACTGCCTGCCCAGCTTGCTCAGCGCGCTCGTAGAAATGCCAAACGCGCGGCAGAGCATCGCGTAGATGCCGCAGCTGCTTGTTCAAATAGCTCAAAAAGCGCGGATCGCGCGTATTGACGGCGAAGTGCCGCGCAGCGCGTTCTGCCTCAGCGCCCAGCACTTTGCGCGCTACCTTCAAATGCAGCCGAACGCCTTCAGGCGCCTGGCTGCACAAGAAAAGCGCTGGCGGAAAAGGCGCGCCATCGTTCGGCAAGCCGATCTCCAGCAAGCTGAGCGCCTGCGCCTCGACCTCGGGCAAGGTCAAGGCTTCGGCAGCTGCGGCGTGCCCTGCGCGATCAAGCTGTGTAGCCACTGCGCGCACAGCCGTGTAGTCATAGTGCTCAGGCTGATCGATCCAGTAGCCACGCGCACGCGGCCCGAGGATATCGGCCTCGTGCTGCACAATGAGCGGCTTGAGGCGCTCAAAAGTCTGTGCATCCAAACGGTAGTAGGTCAGGCCCATGCTCATTTCCCTCACTTGAAGCGCGTTGCTGGCACCTGCCAGACAAGGCGCGGCGTCATCTGTAAAAAATCAGCGGCGACGAGATCATAGCGCACGCCTTCATACAGGCCTTGCTTGGCCAACAACCATTCTCGATCGTGATGCAAGTGCCCGTAGAGGCACATGGTCGGTTGATAGCGCGCGATCAGCGCCGTGTAAGCGGTCGGCTGTCCATCTGAGGTGAAAGGCGGGTAGTGCATGATCAGCAAGATCGGCTCATCTGCTTGGCGCAACGCTTGCGCATGCTGCAAAGCTGCTTCCAGGCGCGCCAGCTCGCGCCCGAAGCGATCTTTGCGCGGATTAGGCTCGAAAAACGGATCGTTAGGCGCCCAATGGCCCATGGCGCCACAGATAATCACACCGTGCAGGCTCAGAGCATCGCCTTCCAGCAAATGGAAGCCGAGCGGCTCAGCAATTCGGCGCGCTTTCTCAAGGCTTCCCCACCAATGATCGTGATTGCCGCGCAGCAGGATCTTAGTGCCGTTCAGCTGCGAGAGCCATTCTAAGTCAGGCATGACGCCCTTGACGCTGGAGGCCCATGAGATATCGCCCAGCAGCATCACCACATCGTGCGGCGCGACGACCGCCTGCCATGCAACTGCCAGCCGATCGGTGTGATCGCGCCATTTCTCGCCAAAGCGCGTCATGTCGCGCGCTTTGCCAAAGGAAAGGTGTGTATCCGCAATTGCCCAGAAGCGAATCAAGAGCGTCCTTTCGGTTTCATCAGCTGCGCAGATTATAAAGGCAAAGCCTGCTGTGTTACAATTTGTGGCGGCATCAAAAGCGAGGTGCGGCATGGAGGCAGCGGCACAATCACCTGATTTTGAGGCGCTGCGCGCTGCAATGGTGCGCGAGCAGCTTATAGCGCGTGGCATCAAGGATCAACGCGTGCTACAAGCCATGGCGCGCCTTGAGCGCGAGCGTTTTGTGCCTGAGGCGTACCAAGCCTACGCCTACGCCGATCATCCTGTGCCGATTGGCGAAGGGCAGACTATCAGCCAGCCGTATATCGTCGCCTACATGCTGCAAGTCCTGACGCTGCGCGGCAGCGAGCGCGTTTTGGAGATCGGCACAGGCTCAGGCTACCAAACGGCGCTGCTATGCCTGTTAGCGGCTGAAGTGATCAGCATTGAGCGGCTTGAGACGCTCAGCGCGCAAGCTGCTGAACGGCTCGCCGCGCTCGGCTTGACCAACTATCGCCTGATCGTCGGCGACGGCGCGCTCGGCGCGCCGTCATTTGCGCCCTACCAAGCGATCACGGTCGGCGCGGCTGCAACGCACATTCCGCAGGCACTCATAGCACAGCTAGCCGAAGGTGGGCGCATGGTCATCCCTGTGCGCGAGCCTGACAAGCCTGATGAGCAGGTCTTGGTCTATGTGCTGCGCACGCGCTGGCGTGTGCGCACCAGGAAGCTGTGCCATGTGCGTTTTGTGCCGCTCATCAGCGATCAGGCAGCTACCAATCAAGAGCATTGACGGAGCATTCCCTGCTTGCGAATTTCGAGCCCATCGCTGCGAGCGCTGTTGATCGTCTGCTTGGCAGCCGTGCTGCGCCTGCAGAACCTTGAGGCGATTGAACACAATGTCGATCACGCCTATCCGATCTGGCAAGCGCTTAACACGCTTGAGCGCGGCACTTTGCCTGTGATCGGTCAGGGCACGAGCGTCCTGTTCGCCAATCCTGCCCTGACGGGCTACTTGTATTTGCCTGCGCTGCTGCTCGTCCGCTCGCCTTATGCGCCCTATGTGCTGGTGATCGCGCTGAACACATTGGCTGTTTGGCTTGCTTACCGCGCCATACGCCAACTCTGGGACGAGACGGCAGCCTTGATCGGCGCATTCTTGCTCGCGATCAATCCATGGGTGATCGAGTATTCACGCACGACGTGGGTGCAAGCGCTTTTGCCGTTCTTCGCCTGCCTGACTTTCGCCTTGTTTGTGCCTGTCTGGCTGGGCAAGGCAGCGCGTCCGCAACGACGCTTCTGGCAAGGCAGCGCGGCGCTAGCTGCTATGACTCAGACGTACTTGTTGGCGTTTGCAGCCTTGGTGCCTGTGGCATTGCTCAGCCTGATCTTCAGGCGGCGAGTCGGTTGGCGCGCCTTGCTGATCGGCGCTGCGATCCTGCTGATTCCGACGCTGATCTACGGCGCAGGCCTGCTGAGCGATTCAACGCGGACGCTAGCGCGCCTGCGCGACTTCACAGCGCGGCCGGCAGCGCTCTCTGCAGAGGCGCTGAGCCATACATTGCGCTTGTTGACAGGGCGCGAATACGCCGCAGCGCGCGGTCTAGCAGCGCCAATTCAGGACGCGGCGCTGCGCCATCAGCTCTCGGAGCTAGGGCACGGCGCGCTGATCGGCACACTGCTGATCGGCACATTTGTGGCGCTGCGCCAACGCCGCGAGACGGCGATCATCGCGCTGATCTGGAGCGGTGCGCCAACCTTGATGATGTCTTACGTCTCGCAAGCCGTCCATCCGTTTTATCTGCTGCTGACTTTGCCCGCCTTGCAGGCTTTGGCAGGCATTGGCACGGCTGAGCTGGCGCGCTCGATCATCAAGATGCGCTTGGCGCGGCAGGTAACGCTG
>RFIM01000287.1 GCA_003695215.1 Chloroflexota bacterium | reverse complement strand
TCTCCTGCCAATGGTAGATGCTCAGATCATACGCGCAAAGGGCGCTTTCTGCCTAGCCTGTGCTGACGCAACTTCAGCGCGCTATAGGCGTACTATTGGCTAGCGATGTTGGGCAGCCTGAAGCAGCTTGTGCTAAACTTCACGCGATGCCCTAAGGTCGCCACACTGAATCGAGATAGGAGTCTACACGACGATGCGGATTATTGTGCATACAGGGAAAGGCGGCGTCGGCAAGACGAGCATCTCAGCGGCGACAGCGCTGCGCTGCGCTGAGATGGGCATGAAGACGATTGTGATCAGCACGGATACAGCGCACAGCCTGGGCGATTCGCTGGACATGGCGATTGGGCCCGAGCCGATTGAGTTACGCCCGAATCTGTGGGCGCAAGAAGTGGACGCGCGCTATTCGATGGATAAGTACTGGGGAACTTTCCAGAAGTACATGGTGGCGCTCTTCACCAAGCGCGGCGTCCAAGATATTGTGGCGGAAGAGGTGACAATCCTGCCTGGGTTCGAAGAAGGCGCACACTTGTTGTGGATCGACAAGTACGTGCGCGAAGGCTTCTATGATGTGCTGATCGTAGACGCAGCGCCGACCGCTGAGACGCTGCGCTTGCTCAGCTTGCCAGATGTGACGCGCTGGTGGTTCGAGCGCGTGCTGACGTTGACCAAAGGCGCGGCAAAAGTCCTGCGTCCGATCGCCCGTCCGCTCTTCCGCGCCGAACTGCCCGATGAAGAGGCCTTCAACACTGTCGAGCAGCTCTTCCAGACTCTCGATAAAGTCCGTGCGCTCTTAGCCGATCCGCAGCTGAGCAGCATGCGCCTTGTGGTCAATCCTGAGCGCATGGTCATCAAGGAGACGCAACGCACCTACACCTACCTGAACTTGTACGGCTACGTGGTCGATGCTGTGCTGTGCAATCGCGTGATTCCCGACTCAGTCAGCGATCCGTACTTCCAGCAATGGAAAGACCTGCAGCGCGAGAACATGAGCTTGATCGCAGAAGCCTTTGGCGAACTGCCCGTGCTGAAGGCGCCCTTGCTGGAACGCGACGTCAATGGCATAGACTCGTTGCGCCGCGTCGCCGACGCACTCTATGGCGAGCGCAATCCGAGCGAGGTCTTCTTCAGCGGTCAGACGCATCAGATCATCCCGCTGGAAAATGGCGGTTACCAGGTGCGCGTGCCGCTGCCATTCGCCAATAGAGAAGACCTCGATCTGTACCGTTCAGCTGACGAGATCACCTTGCGCGTCGGCCCGTATCGGCGCAACATTGTCCTGCCACATGCACTCTGGAAGCTAGAGATCGAGGATGCCAGGTTTGAAGGATCAGCCCTTAACATTCACTTCGCAGCCAAATCTTGAGGTGCGCCAGCGCCTACAAGGCTTGATCGCACCCATGCCTGAGGCGCGCGCTGAGCAGGAAGCGGCATCTCAGCGCGCTCAGGCACACACTGAGAGCGATCCGCGCCGCGCAGCTGCCTTTCAAGTGCGGCGCGGGCGCTTCCGCCGCACAGTGGTCTTCTTCACGCTCCTGTTCATCCGCGTGATCGCATGGGAAGTGATCATTCGGCGCTTCATGGGCGAGCGCTTTGTGGCGCGCGGACGCTCGGCGCGCTGGCGGCACTATGCGCGGCGCTTCCGCGCTATGGCAGTGGATATGGGCGGCGTGATGATCAAGCTAGGGCAATTCGTCTCCAGCCGCGTGGACGTGCTGCCGCCTGAGATCACTAATGAGTTGGCGGGCTTGCAAGATCAAGTGCCTGTGGTGGACTTCAGCTATATTCGCGCCACAATCGAGCGCGAGCTGGGCAAGCTCGACGAGCGCTTCCTGTGGTTCAACCCTGAGCCGATTGCAGCTGCCTCTTTTGGGCAAGTGCATCGGGCGCAATTGCCCAACGGCGACCGAGTCGTGGTCAAGGTGCAGCGCCCGAACATTGTGGAGACCGTCAAGACGGATTTGGCTGCGCTAGGCGTGGTAGCACGCCTAGCCATGCGCTACAAGCCTATCCGCAGGCGCGCCAACGTTCCGATGCTGCTCAAGGAATTCAGCGATGTGCTGTGGGAAGAGCTGGACTACCTCAAGGAAGCCGACCACGCCATGCGCTTCCAAAGCATGTTCGCTGATGATGTGGGCATTTATGTACCGTCTGTCTATCTGGAGTATACCACGCGCTATGTACTGACGCTCGAGGACGTGACCAGCATCAAGCTGAACGACTATGCCGCCATTGATAGGGCAGGCATCGATCGCCGCGAAGTGGCGGCGCGCCTGATCGACTGCTACATGCGGCAAATCTTCGATTTCCGCTTCTTCCACGCCGATCCGCATCCAGGCAACTTGTTCGTCTATCCACTGCCCGAGTCGCATCAGGAGGGCGCGCCTTTCGGCAAGCGCAAGTTCTACCTGATCTTCATCGACTTCGGCATGACGGGCAAGCTGACCGAGCAGCTGGTACGCGGCTTGCGCTCGACGCTGCTGGCCGTCATCACGCAAGATGCCAAAGGCTTGGTGGAGAGCTACAAAAGCCTGGGCGTGCTGATGCCTGATGCCGATACCGAACGGCTTGAACAGGCGACGCGAGCCGTCTTCGATAAAGTCTGGGGCTTGGACATGAACCAGCTGACCAACATCCCGTTCGAGGAGATGTCAGGCGTTGCCCTCGAGTTCAGCGATCTGATCATGTCCATGCCTTTCCAAATGCCGCAAGACTTCATCTACCTTAGCCGCACGGTCAGCATCTTGAGCGGTATGTGCACCGGCCTCGATCCGCGTTTCGATCCGTGGCGTGCTATGCAGCCGTACCTGCAAAAACTGCTCGCCGATCAGCGCGCTGAGCAGGCGAAGAGCGCCTTGAATGGCAATCTGTTTGTGCAAGCCGCGCTCAAGTCGGTGCGCGATTTCGCTCAACGCACCTATCGCTTGCCTGCACTCGCCGATACCGTGCTAACTCGCGCTGAACGCGGCGATCTGGTCGTCCAGGTGCGCCCTGATAGCGAGCTTGGCAAGCAAGTCTTGCGCATTGAGACTACGCTGGGCCAGCTCAACAGCGGCTTGATCTTCGCCACGCTGGCTCTGGCAAGCACCTTGCTGCACATCAACGGCGAGCGCACTTTGAGCCTGATCGGCTTCGTGCTCAGCGGCGTGTTGCTGCTGAGCATCCTGCTGCGCAAGCGCACTTTGTGAGCCTTTACCTCACAAAGTGGTATAATACACTCTCAAGGCAGTGAGAACGCGCTTGAAAGAAAGGATTGCGGTTATGCCGCGGCGTCATAATGCTCAAAACTCGCTCGGGAACTTGCTTCGTAAGCTGCGTAGAATAGCTGGCAAGAAACAGTGCGAAGTGGCTGAACTGCTTGGTGTTCATCGTGAGACTGTCAGCCGCTGGGAAAACGACAGAGATAAACCGAGCATTGATATGCTGATTGAGTTCGCTAATGTTGTGTCGGCTAGAGATGACCAGCTTCACGAGCTGATCATGCTTGAGCGCAACGTTCAGACGCGCTTTTTGCCCTGGAATAAGATGAAGCCGCTTATGGAACAAATTGCTGAGGATATAGCCGAGACGCCTTTCCCAGCTTATCTGCTCGATTATCGCGGTCGCTTCTGGGTGATTAACGAAGCCGTCGCCGACATGGTCAACATGCCGTTCGAGGAAATAAAGTGTCTTTTAAGAGAGTACAAGCGCATCAGCTACTTAGATGTCGTCTTTGACAGTCAGCTTCCGTTCAAAGGGAAGCTGAAGAATTATGATAATGTGGCGCGGCAGGAAGTGGCCCGTTACAAATACGTAAACATGTACCGCCGCCATGAGAAATTCTATCAGAATACGCTGCAAGATGCTAAGGAGCGCTTT
>RFIM01000286.1 GCA_003695215.1 Chloroflexota bacterium | reverse complement strand
GTGCAACCTCGAGCAAACTCGGCGCCGCTCGACCTAAACTTCGCGCGCTTCATGCCTGAGACGGTCGCTATTTACCTGCAGACACACGACTTGAGTCAGCTGGCAGAGATAGCCGCAGGCCTGCTCGGCTCGCTGAGCGCCACGCTCAGCAGCCAAGAGGCCTATGCCAGTCTGCGGCAACTCTTCCGCAGTCTGTTCAAGCTCGATCTGGAAGGCGATCTGCTCAGCTGGGCGCGTCAGAGCGATTATGCCGTCTTTGTGGATACGCCTGATCCCAGTGGCAATGCGCCTTTCGATCAGCTCGATCTCGGCTTCATCATCAGCGGCGACGATCCGCAACGCATGGCTGCTGTAGCCTCAGGCATCGCTGACGGCTTGGCGCGCCAATTGCGCGATCAGGCAGGCTTCGCCTTTGAGCGCGTGACGCTGCCCGCGCTGGACGCCTCGGTGATGCAGCTCAGCTATACGGATGCACAATTCGGTGCGCTGCGCTTTTACATCGGCAGCGCGCCGCAATTCAGCTTCTTCGCCACAGAGCGCTCGCTCAGGCGCATCTTGCAAGGCCAGACGCTCGATAAGCGGCTGGATTGGTCGCGCTTGGAGCGCTACCTCTTGCCAAGACCGAGCCTCTTGCTACATGCCGATGCCGATAATGCCACGCGCTTCCTATTCGTCTTGACCGAGACTCTAGCGCAGCTTAACATCGCACAACTCGGTGAGCTGCGCCTACCAAGCGCCTCAAATGCGCTGACTCAGCGCTTTGAGCGCGCCATCCTCAGCGTGAACACAAGCGCTGAGTCACAAGTACAGCTGCGGCTCTTCTTGCTGCTGAGCGGATAGGCTCAGCAGCTTGACGCAGCTGAGAGAGCATCGTACAGCGAAAAGTCACTGACCTGCGCTCGTCAAGCGCCGCTCAAAGACAGCGCCGATCGCATCGCTGTAGGTCTCGCGCCACTCAGGCGCATCGCGCAGGATCGCTGCTAACGTACTATCCCGCTCTAGCACGACAAGTGCGATTGACCAGCGCGTAAAGACATCGCGCCAAGCGACGCCTGTATAGGCGCGCAGCCATTCGCTCAGCAGCTCATCATCGTAGAGATCCGTGCGTCCATCAACGAAAACAGGGAAATCAGGTGCGGCGAACAGCAAATAACCGCCCCAGTTGTAGCTGTTGAACATCGCGCCTTGCGGACGTGCCTGGTTCAGGTAGGCGACCACGCCTAGCGGCAGCCGCTCCGCCTGAGCGCGCCGAATAGCGCTCGGATTCAGCTCTACCCAGATTTTCAAGACGGCGCCGCTCACAATCAGCGCCAAGAGCAGCCAATTCAGGATGAGCGCCGCGCCTTTCGGCGGACGTGCCTTCGGCAGGCGCAAGCCGTGCTGCTCGCGGAAAGCGTTCACGTGCCGCGTCAGAATCGGCACTGCCACCAGCGCGAAGAGCGAGATATTCCTGCCGGCGTAGAATGCCATGAATGCCGTGCCGCAAAACAAGAGCAGGTCGGTCAAATCGTGCCGCCGCCTAGACAAGCCGACCATAGCGAAGGTCGCCAAGAGCAGCGCTAAAAATGGCCAGGTCTCGCGCCGATGAAAGTCGGGCGATGCCCATTCTTGGATGTAGTTTTGCAGCACACCGATGCCAAAAGTGCGGAAGGCGTACGTCCAGGCTGTGGCGCCTGAAGGATTCAGCACTAGCATCAAGTAGCTGAGTAGCGCGATGACGATCAGCTTGCCGATTTGCCGCCAAGTCAGCGCGGGCGTCTCCAATGCATTCAAGAGCTTGCCAAGGATCTCGCCTGCGATGAAACCGCCAAGCAAAATGAAGGCAATGAAGTAGCCTGGATGCGTATTCACCCAGATCGCGCTCAGCGGCACGATCAACCACAGCTGATCCTTGCCTTCGCGCTTGAAGCGATGCAGCAAGTACAACAGCAGCGCCGCGAAGACGAAGCTGAACATCTGCGGGCGCGCCGACCAGAAGATCGCTGCTGCTGTGGCGCCGATCAGCACGGCGAAGGCGCGCGTGAAAACATCGCCCTCGCAAACTTGCCAGACTAGCCACATGCCCAAGAGCGCCAGCGCCGCTGTCAGCAGTGCCAGGCCTGCCTCGCCTAGCAGGCGATAGCTAAGCGTCATTGCCACTTGCGCAAGCCAGCCGATGTAGTCCCATGATTGCCCGTAGCGTGTGTGCGAGAATGTGTCAGTGCGCGGTGGCGTGCCCGTCTCCAAAATCAGCTTGCCTGTGCGCAGATGCCACCAAGTATCCGTATCGACTGGTGCGCGTGTGGCTAGCGCGAAGAGCAGTGCGAAGAAGATCAGCAGCACTAGGCGCTGCGTGCTGAGCGCTTGCCAGAAATGCGCTGAGCTTTGGCTCGTTCGGCTCATTGCGGCTTGCTTGGCGTGCTTGGCAGATTGTCCACAGTCGCTTGAATGGCTTCCACGTGCTGTGAGTCGATCTCAGTCTCGATCATGCGGGTAGCGAAGCGCGCCAATTCGTGTCGGATCATCTCCTCATCGCCCTTGCGCGCCAGGACGAAAATCGCCGAAGTATTAGGCTGAAGCGCTTCAGCAACTTGCCGAATGAAGTGATTATCAACGCCTGTGTCGATCAGCGCAGCCACTAAGGCGCCGACGCCTGAACCTGCCAGCAAGCCAACTGCCGCGCCGCTGGCTAAAAGGCCCCAGCCAAGCGGGCCGCCGAGAATGCCGCCCACGATCACGCCGACTGCCGCGCCGCTGAGCGCGCCCAGGCCTGGCGTCACATCATGCGTCTGGTAAATGCGCATCTTGCCGCGCTGATTCTTGGTCACCACAACGGCGTCTTTCAGGTCAATCAGCTGCTCGAATTCCATGTCCTGCAATTCTTCCAAGATTTCGTGTGCTCGGCGCGTATCATCGAAGAACGCCACGAAAAGTTTTGTCATCGCTGCTTCCTTTTGCCATCAAGCCTTTTCTCTCGAGTCTAAGCCAAAGCGCAGCCTGCGTCAACAAGCTTGGATTGCCCAAGGTAGCCCTTGCGGCGCTGCCTTCATGGCAGCCCATTCTGGGCTTGAGGAGCAGCCGTTTAGCGTGATAAATTCTAGCGATTCAGGCACTCGCGCCTTGAGCTGAAGTGCGGTATAATGAAGTCTACGTTCCCAATTGGCAAAAAGACGCCGCTGTGCGTGATTGACACTGGAAAGTTAGCAGCCATGGACATTGGTACGATTCGCACCGTCGCCATTGACGAGGAAATGCGCGATAGCTACCTGGATTACGCCATGAGCGTGATCGTAGCGCGCGCCCTGCCCGATGCTCGCGACGGTCTGAAGCCCGTTCACCGCCGCATTCTCTACGTCATGCACGATATGGGCTTGCGCCCGAACGCGCCTTACAAGAAGAGCGCCCGTATCGTCGGCGAGGTGCTTGGCAAATATCACCCACACGGCGATGGCGCCATTTACGATGCAATGGCGCGCCTTGCTCAAGATTTCTCCATGCGCTACCCGCTCGTGGATGGACAAGGCAACTTCGGCAGCATTGATGGCGATTCGCCGGCCGCCATGCGCTACACGGAAGCGCGCTTGGCGCCCATCGCTGAAGAAATGCTGCTCGACCTCGAGATGAACACGGTCGATTGGACCGATAACTTTGATGGCAGCTTGCAAGAGCCGACTGTCTTGCCAGCCCGCCTGCCCAACTTGCTGGTCAATGGCTCTAGCGGCATTGCTGTCGGCATGGCCACCAATATCCCGCCGCACAACTTGCGCGAAGTCGCCGCTGCTGTCGCCTACCTGATCGATCGCTACGACGATCTGGACAACGTCAGCGTAGATGATCTCATGCAGTTTATCAAAGCGCCCGATTTTCCCACTGGCGCCACGATCATCGGCGGCGAGGCGCTCCGCGAAGTCTATGCCACTGGGCGCGGCAAATTGACCGTGCGGGCCACTTGCCAGATCGAAGAGCTGAAAAGCGGCAAACAAGCCATCATCGTCACGGAAATTCCTTACCAGCTGAGCAAGACGGCGATCATCGAGCGCTTGGTGCAGTTGGTCAAGGAAGGACGCCTTGATTCGATCAGCGACCTGCGCGACGAGTCGGATCGGCAAGGCATGCGCATTGTGATCGAACTCAAGCGCGGCGCGCAGCCGCTCAAAGTGCTCAACCAACTCTACAAATTCTCTCAACTGCAAACGACTATCGGCGTGCAGCTTTTGGCGCTTGTGGAAGGCGAGCCGCGCACTATCAGCCTGAAGCGCGCCTTGCAAATTTATATTGAACATCGCCGCGAAGTCATCCGCCGCCGCTCTGAGTTCGAACTAGAGAAAATGCGCGCCCGTGCGCACATCCTGGAAGGCTATCTCAAGGCGCTGGATGCCATCGACGCGATCATCCAGACTATCCGTGAGGCGCAGGATACCGATTCGGCGCGAGAGGCTTTGGCTGGCCGTTTTGAGTTTAGTGAAGCGCAGGCGCGCGCAATTCTAGAGCTACAATTGCGCCGCTTGGCCGCGCTTGAGCATCGCAAAATCGCTGAAGAATATGAGCAGGTGCGCGAGCGCATTGCCTACCTCGAGGATTTGTTGGCGCATCCTGCCAAGATTTTGGCGCTGATCAAAAGCGACCTGAACGAAGTGGCGGAGAAGTTCGGCGATGCGCGCCGCACGCGCCTTGACCTGACAGCTAGCGCTGACTTCGATGAAGCCGATTTGGTGCGCGACGAAGAGATGCTGATCGCCGTCACGCAGCGCGGCTATATCAAGCGCACGCCTGCAGCGCTTTACCGCGCGCAAGCGCGTGGCGGCCGCGGCACCACAGGCATCGCTAAGCGTGATGAAGATAATGTCGAGCATTTGCTCAGCGCTAATTCGCTGGCATATCTGCTCTTTTTCACCAATCGCGGCAAGGTCTATGCGCAACGCACCTTCCAAGTGCCTGAGGCCGATCGCGCTGGCAAGGGCGTCTTGCTGACCAATGTGCTGGCGCTCAGCGAAGACGAGCGCGTGACAGCTATCACTTGCGTGGAAGATTTCGAGAGCGGCTTTTTCGTCCTTTGCACGCGCAAGGGCAGGATCAAGCGCGTCAAATGCTCGGAATTCGCCGCAGTGCGCGCCAACGGCTTGCTCGCCATGACGCTTGAGGAAGATGATCGGCTGCAATGGGTGCGCCGTACCAGCGGCTCGGATCGCTTGATCTTGGTCACAGCCAATGGGCGCGCGCTGCTATTTGAGGAAGATCAAGTCCGTCCGATGGGACGCGCTGCAGCAGGCGTGCGCGCCATTCGCCTGCAGGAGGATGACTTCCTGGCAGGCGTGGATGTGGTCAACAGCACAGTGAGCGAGCTTTTGATCGTGACGGCGCGCGGCTATAGCAAGCGCGTCTCCATCAGCGAATATCCGCTCAAGCGGCGCTTTGGCATAGGCGTGCGCACCATCAGCCTGAGGGCACTGGAACGCTTCGGTCAGATCGTCTCGGTGCGGACGCTGCGCTCGAATGATGAGGTGACCTTCATCACGCGCAATGGCATGACGCTGCGCACGCGCGCCGATTCAATCCGCCTGACAGGGCGCGCTGCGCAAGGCGTGCGCGCCGTGCGCGTGCAATCCGATGATCAGGTCGTGAGCGTCGCTGTGATGGAAGTGCGCTCAGCTGAGCTGACGGCAAGCGCGCTCAAAGTGAGCGCTAACGGCGAAGGCGCGCCTGATTTGAGCTTGCCGCAAGCTGAAGGCATTGGCGCGCTCTTGCCCAATGGCGATTCGAGCGAGTTGGATTATAGGCTTGACGTTGAGGACGAGCTTGAAGAAGGCCTTGAGGATGACTTCGCCGATGATGAGGCTGATTCTGACTCGGAGGGCGAGTCGGATGACGCAGAAGGCGAGTGAGCGCCTTGTACGCACCTGCTGAGTTCGGTCCGCCTAAGGCGCCGCGCCCGCCGATGGCACAAGAGCGCGTTATCGGCCTGATAGTGCTGCTCTTGCTGCTCTTCAGCTGCTTTTTCTTCGCGCTCAGCGCCGATGCACAAGTCTTCAATCCGCTCAACACTGTCCGTCCGCTCACGCAGACGTGGCGTGCCCAACAGACAGGCATGCCGCGCTTGGGCACGCGGCCGCCGCGCCCAACGGCGACATCGCGCTTTGGCGGCGGCTCAGTCCAGGACATGCCGATCTTCAGCCACGAAGTTAACACCAGAGACCTTGATGAGGCGCTAAACGATCAGCTTGGGCTCATACTGGGAGAATCTGGCAGCCTATGCGCGCGCCGTGCGCACTGGCCGCCATGTGTGGGCGAGCGGCACAAGTGCCGCAGATGAGCGTTCGCAGCCTGTCGCCATTGGCAATGCTTATGAGCAGACGCACTACATCCTGCACGAAATTGAGCGCGCCTTGCAGGAAGGCGGCGCTATGCGGCACGATGCCGTGCGCACGCGCATTTACCTGATCAATGAAGCTGATTGGCAGGCTGTGGCAGGTGCTCACGCTGAATTCCTTGGCGAGGTGCACCCTGTAGACACACTGCTTGTGGTCGCCTCAGTGATCGGCGCTGCGTATCTCGCCGAAATTGAAGCTGAGACGTACCTAAGCGCCTGAGCGCACTGTCTCGGCTCCAAGGCATTTCCGCTCGCCCGAGCAAGCTTCACCCTATCCTCGTTCTGGCCTCTTTAGAAGGTGCTTCAGAAAGTTACTTTGCGATTTGAAATTTGCTCAGTAGTCATGTAGTGGAAATTATCTTATATTATAAATGTAATCTACTTGGCAGAACTAAACTTCATTGACAAAAAATTAGTGGCTTGTTACAATATTTGAAGTGTAAAATAGCTAGGAGGATGCCATGAAACGGCTTTTGGCACTCTTGATCACTTTTGCGGTTTTGCTCACTGGCTTTGCTTTGACACCCACGCCGACCTCTGCGCAAGGCTGCACAGTGACGTTCGGCTTCACTTACCCTAACCCATTCAACATTTCGCTCACAGCAAACGTCCAGCTGCGCACAGAACCACCGCCAGGTGGCACTGTCCTCGCCTCAGGGACGGTGATCATCCCAGCTGGGCCGGGCACCTTCACGCTCAGCACGACGCTCACAATCGCATCGCCCTATACCGGACCAGTTTATGGGCGCGTCTTTGGTTCATTCACTGTTGGAGCCTTCACCTTCACTAACGACTCGCTCGCCGGACCTTTCAGCACGGACTGCGGCGGTATCAGCACTTTTGAGAATTGCGCTGTGACATTCAGCTTCACCTATACTAAACCGCCAGGCAATCCTGCTAGCTCAGGCACAGCTCAAGTGCGCACAGCGCCAGGCGGCGGCGGTGAGTTGCTTGGCACGGGGACGGTTTCCTTCGCAGCCACAGTCACCACACCTGTAACTTTTAATCAGTCAGTGACAGTCGCTGTGAAGCCATACGGCGGGCCCGTTTGGGCACGTGTGATAGGTGTTGGCAGCGACTCAGACATCGGTCCGCTGAAGGTCTTCTGCGGGCAGCAACTAGGCTGCTTCGATTTAAGAGGCGCTGGGCAGGGCTTGTTGACCCGTCCGACTCCGCTGTATTGGGCGCCTAGACCAGACGCAGCCAGCACGGTCGTTTTGGATACACAGCCTGATGCCAAGACCTATTGGGTGCTTGGCGTGGATGCCACGCGCCGCTTTTACAAGATCATCATCGCTTGCAACACATACTGGGTGCCTGTAGATGTGCTAGTTCCGAATCCTGATAACGTCTGGCGTGGCGCGCCGCTGCCGACGAACGTTGTAGATTAACCAAAACATCGCCTGCTCAGGTTAACACACCTGAGCAGGCTTTTTGCGCCTCGAAAAAGCTGCTTTTAGCCACCTCCGACTGGACAAGCGCGCCGATATCCTCTATGATCGCGCTATCCAAATTTGAGCCCGATTCTCAGGAGCTGTTGTGCCAATGGAAAACTTGATCGCTCGGCTGAATGCCATGCAGCGCGTCGTTGAGCAGCTCATGGAGCGCCTTTGACTTAGCTGCCAAGCGCCGTGAAGCGGCTGAACTTGAGGAAAAATCCAGCGCGCCGAACTTTTGGGATGATGTGCGCAAAGCGCAAGAGGCCATGCAGCGCCTTGCCGCGCTACGCGACACGATCGGCGAATGGGAAAGCCTGCAAGCGCGCCTGAAGGATGCCCTAGAGCTAGCGCAGTTGGACGATGAGAGCCTTGCCGAAGACCTAGAGCGCGAAGTGGAGGCGCTGCAGCAGATCGTCGATCAGCGCGTTTTCGAGGCGTTGATGAGCGGCAAATATGACCGCGAGAACGCCATTGTCTCAATCCATGCAGGCGCTGGTGGCACTGAATCGCAAGATTGGGCGCAAATGCTGCTGCGCATGTATCTGCGCTGGGCCGAAGCGCACAACATGCAGGTCGAGATCATCGATCAGATGGAAGGCGAAGGCGCCGGCATCAAAAGCGTGACCATGACCGTCAAAGGGCCTTACGCCTATGGCTACCTGCAATCCGAGCGCGGCGTGCATCGCCTTGTGCGCATCAGCCCATTTGACGCCAACAAGCGCCGCCACACTTCCTTCGCCTTGGTCGAAGTCGTGCCTGACGTGCAAGGCGAGATCACGGACATCGTCATTGAGGAGAAGGATCTCGAAATTGATACCTACCGCTCGAGCGGCGCGGGCGGCCAGCACGTCCAGAAGAATGAGACGGCTGTGCGCATCGTCCACAAGCCGACGGGCATTGTGGTCACTTGCCAGAATGAGCGCAGCCAGAACCAGAATCGCGAGCGCGCCATGCAGGTGCTGCGCGCACGCCTGCTCGACCTGGAGCGCCGCAAGCAAGAGGAAGAATTCGCCAAGCTGAAAGGCGAGCATGTGGACGTGAACTTTGGCAGCCAGATCCGCTCCTACGTGCTGCATCCATATCAGCTGGTGAAGGATCATCGCACTGATCACGAAGTTGGCAATGCGGCTGCAGTGCTAGACGGACGCTTGGACGATTTCATGGAAGCCTACCTGCGCGCCAAAGTCGGTCAGCAGCAGGCCTAAGCGCAGCGCGCTATGAATCCAATCCTTGTGCAGGTCGCAGGGCTGGAGATTCGCGCTTTCACATTCTGGATAGGGTTGGGCGCTCTGCTGTGTGCCGCACTAATTGTATGGCGTGGCAGAGCGCGGCCAATGGCGCATCTGGACGTAGTGATCGCAGCGGCGCTTGGCGGCGCTATTGGCGCGCGCGCCGAGCATGTGGCGCTGCACTGGGCCTATTTCTCAGCGCATATAGGCGAGGCCTGGTCGCTGAGCAGCGGCGGCCTGAATTGGCATGGCGCACTGCTTGGCGCTGTGTTTGGCGCGCTGAGCATGGCGCGTTGGCGGCGCTTGGATGCAGTGCAGGTGCGCGATTCGTTGGCGCTGTGCCTGCCAATTGCCGCTGCAGCGATTTGGCAAGCGTGCGCTGCAGCGACGTGTGGCTATGGCATTGAAGTGCGCACGCTCGCCGATTATCCTGCGTGGCTGGCTCTTGAGTCGCCTGATATCTACGGCGTTGTGGCGCCACGCCTGAACTTGCCTGTGATCGGCATCGCACTGGCCGCGCTGAGCGGCGCCTTAGGGCTGCTTCTGGCTTGGCGCAAAGTGCTGAGCGGCGCTCGGCTGTGGCTGCTGATCGCGCTGTACGCGCTCAGCATGGCGGCTGTGAGCGGCTTCCGCGCTGAATATGTGCCATACTGGTTCGGCTTGCGCGCCGATCAAGTGCTTGACTTGATCATTGCGCTCTGGGCAGCTGCGCTGTGCTTCAGAGCGCTCAGCTCTCGACCTCAAGAAAGGAAAAGGTGAATGCAGCTAGTCGAGTTCTCGCCACAGCTGCCCGATGAGCCTGCTCATCCGCGCTTTGGCGTGATCGTGAACGATCAGATCGTCGAGATTGGCGAGAGCGAGCGCGGCACGCTCTCTGATTACATTTGGCGCGGCGCACCTGCCTTTGAAGATATCCGCGCCATGTACGCCGCCTGCCTACAAGGCGCTGCGCCTGTTCTGCGCGGGCATGCGCGGCGCACCTTCCCGCTAGAGCACTGCAAGCTACATCCGCCGTTGCTGCCGCGCACCTTGCGCGATTTTTACGCCTTTGAGCGGCACGTCAAGGCAGCTAATGCCATTCGCGGCCGCGAAGTGCCACCCGAGTGGTACGAGATACCTGTTTTCTACTACGCACATCATGGCACGCTATGCGGCAATGACGATACTGTGCCGTATCCTGCTTACACAGCCGCGCTCGATTACGAATTGGAGATCGCCGCGGTCATCGGCAAGGCAGGGCGCGATATTCCCGCCAATCAGGCGGAAGACTATATCCTCGGCTTCACGATCCTGAACGACTGGTCGGCGCGCGATGTACAGCGCCTGGAGATGCGCGTCGGCTTAGGGCCTGCTAAAGGCAAGGACTTCGCTAAATCGCTTGGGCCGTGCCTCGTGACGCTGGATGAGCTGGCAGATCGGCGCACAGAGCGGCACGGCGTCTTCGATTTGCAAATGGTGGCGCGTGTGAACGGTGTGGAGCGCTCACGCGGCAACATGGCCGAACTCTACTGGTCGTTTGGGCAGATGATCGCGCGCGCTTCGCAGGCGGTCACCTTGCAGCCAGGCGATGTGATCGGCAGCGGCACAGTTGGCACAGGCTGCTTGCTGGAGCTGACGCATGGCGAAGGTCCTTGGCTGCAGCACGGCGATATCGTCGAGCTGGCGATCGAGCGCATCGGCACTTTGCGCAATCGCGTCGGTTAAAGCCAGCGGCGCAGTTGCCACCAGGCGAAAGCGGCTGTCTCGCGCAGCATGTTGCGGATGACCGATTGCCATGGCAGGGCGCCGCTGCTGAGCTGAGCAGAGCTGCTGCTGACTGCCAGGCCATAGGCGCGGAAAACAGCCTCAGCGCGGAAGAGATGGTAGCCATCGCTGACCAGCAGGACGCTCTGCCAGCCATGCTGTGCCAAGATTTGGTAGGTGTAGAGCGCGTTCTCTTCAGTGTTGCGGCTGTGCTCCTCGTAAAAGATTGCGCTCTCAGGCACGCCGTGCTTGCGTAGCATCTCAGCGCAGGCGGCGCCTTCCGATTTCGGATGCTGCTGCGTGTAGCCGCCTGTGCAGATCAAGCGCGGCGCATAGCCTTGTGCGTAGAGCGCTAAAGCGTGCCGAATACGCCGCGCATAGCTGTAGGAAGGCGTGCCATCGCGCCGCGTGCCTGCACCTAGAATGACGATGGCGTCAGCCGGCGCGGCGCGGTCAACTTGCCCATAGCTGTAGATGAAAATAGCGCCTATGCTTGGCATCAGCAGCGCTGCGCCAAGCATGAGGAGCAGCAATCGCCTCAAAGCTGTTCGCTGTTGCATGAGCCAATTATGGCAAAAGCGCAGGCTAATTCCAAGCGCTAGCGATCGCTTTTGACACTGATCTGGTAGCTCAGCGGCGTAGTTCTCTCAAGGATGCTTGCGAAATCGAACGGTTTCTGGGCGAGCGTGACCAAATATTCTACGTTTGCCTCAAGGCTCAGTGCGAGCGTGGCCACACGCAGCGCGCGCCCTGAGATCGCCGCGACCTCGCGTGGGATGCCTTGAGTGAATTCTTCGATGCGCAGCTCAGGGCTGAAGGTGCCGCTCAGGCGCGTGTAGGTCAAGCTGATTTTGAGCGGCTGCGAGCCGCGAATCAGGTAAAAATGGCTCTCGTTGGAAGAAATTTTGCCTTCAGCTAGCGAATCGGGCAACAGGTTGAGCGTCTTCTCAAGGCTGAGCAGATAATCGCCGCTGCCCTTGCCGATCAGCGTGATGGTATAGCGATCGTCAGCAGGCAGCTCCGCCAACAAGACGGGCTGCAGACGATCTTTGTTGTAGAGCTTGCCGACAGCAGCATTACGGCTATTGCTGAGTCGGATGTCGAACTCTAGGGTAGAGAACAGGTCTGTGCCTTGCGGAAAAATGTAGATGACATCGCCTGCCTTGCCATCAAAGGTGAAAAGCGCCTGACCGCCATTGGCAAAGCTGCCGCTGGCTGACTCGCCGTAGGCGATAGGCTCGGCCTCTTGTGCGCGTAGCGCAGGCAGCGCGTGAAATACAAGTGCGGCCAATAGGCTTAGCGCGGCCAGTCTTTTTAGCATCACAGGCGCTCCTTGCTCCCAAAAACAGACGATAGCCGAAATGCAGCTTGCAAGCTGCCCAGTGCTCTCGGAGGGATTCGAACCCCCGACATCAGGTTTAGGAAACCCGCGTTCTATCCACTGAACTACGAGAGCGCATTGCTAACGCACCCTATTATATCATATCCAAGCGCCGAGCAGTAGGTATTGTACAGCCCGTTGACATCCGCACGGCTGCCCAATAGATCGCCCCAGGCGAGTGGATCGGCGGACTGGCGCACGCAACAGCCAAGCAGATCGAAAGCGCGCTGCAGCAGCAGGGCTGCTGCAACTGAGCACAGCTCGGCAGCATTCGGCGGGCTTTTGCTATAATAGACGGCATCGCGACGACATAGAAAGGAATTGGCATGCCAGCATTCACGCTATGCGTAGCCCAAATGCACATCAAGGATGGCGACCCGCGCAAAAACTGGGCCACCATGCAAGCGCTGACCGAAGAGGCGGCGCGGCGCGGCGCCGAGCTGGTGGTCTTCCCAGAGCTATGGGATAACGGCTATATGCTAGAGAAAGCGAAGGAAGTTGCCAGCCCATTGGCGGGCGGGCTGTTTGCACAAGTGGCGGCGCTCTCGCGGGCGCAAAAGCTGTTCATCCTCGGCTCCATGCTGGAGAAGCGCGGCATCAACGTCTATAACAGCATGGCGGTTTTCTCGCCACAGGCGGGCGTGCTGGGCGTCTACCGCAAGGTGCATCTGTTCGAGCCAATGGACGAGCCGAAGTATCTGGCTGCTGGCGAGGCGCCGCTGAGCGTGGACTTGCCCTGGGGCACGCTCGGCTGCGCCATCTGCTACGATCTGCGCTTCCCTGAGCTGTTCAGGCGCTACTTTATCGATGGCGCCAAGCTGATCGTGGTGCCTGCGGAATGGCCTCAGGCGCGCCTACAACATTGGCGGACGCTGCTGCAAGCGCGCGCGATCGAAAATCAGGCCTTCGTGATCGGCTGCAATCGCGTCGGTGAGTATAACGGCACGCGCTTTGGCGGCCATTCGATGATCGTCGATCCATGGGGCGAATTAGTGGCTGAAGCGGGCAGCGAAGAGATGCTGCTGACAGTGCGGATCAACACTG
Organism: Chloroflexota bacterium; assembly: GCA_003695215.1. Classification (GTDB taxonomy): domain Bacteria; phylum Chloroflexota; class Anaerolineae; order Aggregatilineales; family UBA2796; genus CP2-2F. Next base: position 3,534 of record RFIM01000286.1, on the reverse strand, counting down.
ATCTGGTCGGTGAGGTGCAGCAGCGCTTGCCTGTGCTCAATGATCGTCGTCCAAACGTCTATGGCCTCTAGGCGCTCAGCCGATCTAGGCGCAGCCTTGATCGGCGCTTATTTCTGCGCGTTGGCGCTCGCCTATGCGCTGGCTGTGCCGCTGGGCGAGGCGCCGGATGAAGTGCCGCATTTCCTGTACGTCCACTACCTGCTGCAAGAGGGCTTGCCTATCATCGAGGATAGGGCGACAGTCTTTGCGCGCGGCGATACGCAACGCGGGCATCCGCCACTATATTACCTGATCGGCGCGCTGCTGGTCGCCGATACACAACGCACGGACTTCGCTGAGTACAAGGCTCACAATCCATTCGCTTCCATTGGCATGGTCAGCCATGCCAATCAGAATATCCATCTGCACAGGCTGCGCTACAGCAGCGATACACATATCGCCTTCTGGCGGCTGCGCTTGTATAGCCTGGCTTTGGGCTGCGGCACGCTCTGGCTGACATACTTGACGGGCAAGCGGCTGTTTGGGGCCTCGGTCGGCTTGGCAGCGATGTTCCTGCTCGCCAACATTCCGACCTTCATCCACATCAGCGGCAGCATCAACGACGATAACATGGTCACGCTGATGAGCGCGCTGTGCGTGTACTTGTGCGCTCGGGCGCTGACGGGCGATCGGAGCTTGCGCAACGCGCTGCTGATCGGCGCGAGCGCGGGCGTGGGCATTCTGAGCAAGCACAATGGCGCGGCGCTGTTCGGCTACATCGCCTTGGCAGCGCTGTTCGGCGTGCTGTGGCGCGCCTGGTCATGGCGCTTTGCGCTGCGCTGGGCAGGCGTGGCTTTTGGCACGGCAGCGCTGCTGAGCGGCTGGTGGTTCGTGCGCAATGCCATGCTCTATAACGGCGATTTTCTAAGCTCAGAGGCCATTCTCTCGCTGTGGGGCCGCGGCGATCGGCCATTGATGCTGGCTGAATTCGAAGGCACGTGGTATTCCTTCTGGATGATCTTGGGCTACATGAATGTACGCGGCGCAGAGTGGCTGTTCGCCTATGTGCTGCCATTCACGCTGATCGGCGGCGCTGGGCTGCTGTGGCAGGCGCTGCGCCTGCGATCGGCGCGCATGGGCGCCATCTTTTTGGCGGGCTGCTTTCTGAGCCTGAACGTGGTCATGTTCGTGCTGATGCTGCGCGTGGCATCAGGGCAAGGGCGGTTGTATTTTCCAATTGCGGGCGTCTTCGCGCTCATGCTGATGCTCGGTTGGCGTGCGCTGCTAGGCAGATTGGCGCCTTTGGCAGTCGTGCCAATTGCGGCAGCAGCGCTGAGCGCGCCATTTGTCGCCTTGCCACGCGCTTATCCGAGCCTTGAAGTGGTCGAGAGCGTGCCTGAGAGCGCAGTTCGGCTAGAGGTGCGCGCCGAGACGCTCAGGCTGCACGCCTACGCGCTGCACAAGGCGGTCATCCAGCGCGGCGAGCCATTGCGCCTGACGCTGTACTTCTCGGGCAATCATGCTGAGAACGCGCATTTCTACGCTGTTGTCATCAATCCACGCACGGGCGAAGGCATTGGCGGCGTGGATACCTATCTGGGCATGGCGCCAACTGATTCGCTCGATCCGAACGCGCTCTATCGTGCCGTGCTGAGCGTGCCTATGCGTCAGGACCTGCCGCCTGAGGCGCCGATGCAAGTGCTGGTGCAGCTCGGCTGGCGCGTGCCGTCTACTGAGCGTACCTTGCCATTGCTGACGGCTGAAGGCGTGCCTTTGGAGAGCCTTGTGGTCGCTGGCGCCGTCTTGATCGACTCGGCTTGGCAGCCGCCGCAAGCTGCCCGAGCCACTGATGCGCGCTTCGGCGCGACGCTGCGCTTAGTTGGCTATACGCTCAGTCAAGAGACGTTGCAAAGCGGCGCCGAGCTGAGGATCACACTGAGCTGGGAAGCGCTTAGGTCGCCGATGAACGACTATCGGCTGGCCTTGGGCATCTTGGATGCGCGCGATCAGATCGTGGCGCAAGTCGACGGGTCGCCGAGTGGCCTGCCGACTTCGCTTTGGCCGAGCGGCTTGCGCTTCGCCGAGACGCGAGCGCTGCGTTTGCCCTCAGACTTGCCAAGCGGCAACTATCGGCTTTATATCGGCTGGTATGATCAGGAACTCAGGCGTTTGCCTTTGCCAAACGGCGAGAGTCTCTTCTTCGTGCCGTTACACGCCGAATGAAGCTATAATTGGGCAACACAGGAGCTGGTAGAAGATGTCTGAGTGGATTCTGACGCCTGAGGTTGCCAATTTCGTGGATAATGCGCGCCGCTTCTGCGAATTCTGCGAAGAGTCGCATACCTTTGAGCTTGGCGAGCGGCTGCTGCGTGGCGCGATCTTATTGGCGAATTTGTACAGTGCAGGGCTGTTCCTGCCTGAGCAAGCGCCGCCTGAGAATCCGATTCAACCGCGCGTCGAAGAACTCAGCAATTTTCCAGGCTTCGCCGAGCTGACGCTCTTCTGGCAAGTCAAAGATGCGCACGAGTGGAGCGCGCCTGTGGTCGGTTCGCTCTCAGAGGCCATTGTCGGCATCTATCGCGACGTCAAGCGCGGCCTGCTCATCTTCGATGAGGGCTATGCCACAGGCAATTCACTTCTGATGCATCAAGCAGCTTGGGATTGGCAGTATCACATGGAGCGCGCGTGGGGCAATCATGCTGTGGACGCGCTGCGCGGCTTACATAGCGCCATGAACAAGCTGCATAGCGGGCAGGTCTAGCGCTTCATCAAGCCTCCTGACTAGCGTCATACTGCGCCTGTTCTTGGGCGCAATGCGATTGAGCAAGCTTGCCATAGTCTCGAAGAAGGCGCTTTGGTCACGCCGATCAGGTAGGCTTGGCGCGAGTATGCCTGACTGGTCAGGCGCGCTGGCACGCGGTTGCGCAATGCGCTACAATTAGAACAACAGTTCAAGCTCACGGAATTGAGGAGCATGCATGCCTGCCTTTGAGTTAGTCTCGCCTTATCAGCCGACGGGCGATCAACCACAGGCGATCGAAAAGCTAGTGGAAGGCATTCAGCGCGGCTTGCGCCATCAGACGTTGCTGGGCGCCACAGGCACAGGCAAGACGTATACGATCGCGCAAGTGGTGCAGCGCCTACAGCGCCCGACTCTCGTCTTGGCGCACAACAAGACGCTTGCGGCGCAGCTCTACGCCGAATTCAAGGAATTTTTCCCGCGCAATGCCGTGGAATATTTCGTCAGCTACTATGATTACTATCAGCCTGAGGCGTACGTGCCGCGCCTTGATCTCTACATTGAGAAAGAAGCCGATATCAACGATGAGATCGAGCGTTTGCGCCTGGCCGCAACGGCGGCGTTGCTCACGCGGCGCGACGTGCTGATCGTCGCTTCGGTCTCGTGTATCTACGGCTTGGTCAGCCCACAGACGTGGGAAAGAGTGCTGCTGAGCTTGCAGGTCGGTCAGGTAGTGCGCCGCAACGATGTGCTGCGGCACTTGGTCACTATTCTCTACACGCGCAACGACCTTGAGCTCAAGCGCGGCAGCTTCC
>RFIM01000285.1 GCA_003695215.1 Chloroflexota bacterium | reverse complement strand
GCGCGACGCCGACGCCTGGCAGACAACGCAGGAGACGGCTTGGTCGCTCATGGCGCTGGTGGACTGGATGCAGTACACAGGCGAGCTGCAGCCGAGCTACACCTTCGGCGCGACGCTGAACGGCACGCCCTTAGTGGTAGGCGAACGCGCCGATGCCAGCAACGTGCGCGAATCGCTCACCTTGCAGGTGCAAGTCGCCGATCTGCTGCGCGATCAGCTCAATCGCCTGAGCATTGAGCGCACTGATGGCGATGGCATCCTTTACTACACAGCGCGCTTGCGCCTCAACCTGCCTGCTGATCAGGTCAAGGCTGTTGATCGCGGCATCAGCCTCAGCCGCAGCTACCATCTCGCCAACGACCCTGAGCGCAAGCCGATCACTGAAGCAAAAGTTGGCGATAACATCGTCGTCACGCTGGATATCATCGCCAAACGCGACCTGCACTACGTCATGATCACCGATCCAATTCCTGCAGGAACCGAGGCGGTCAATCCGCGCTTGGCGACCAGCGCCATTGGCGAGCCGCCGCGCCTGAGCCGCGAGAATCCATTCGGGCGGGGCTACGGCTGGTGGTGGTTCAGCCAGACTGAGCTGCGCGACGAAAAAGTGGTGCTGTACGCCACCTACCTGCCGAAAGGCACCTACCGCTACGTCTACACGATTCGTGCTGGCTTGGCAGGCGCTTATCGCGTCATGCCTGCCACAGCCGAAGAGTTCTACGCACCTGAGGTCTTCGGGCGCAGCGATGGCGCGCTCTTCATCCTGAAGCCGAGCGACTCGGCTGAGTAAGCGCTGACGGATCAGCTACAGCGGACGGGCAGGGCCAAACCTGCCCGTCTTGCTTATGCAATTCAAATGCAAAGTCTGTTGTTTTGCTTATCATTCAGTGCTAAGATTAGCTTCAGCACCAAACCTGAGAAATGCTCCTGCCGAATCGCATCGGCACTTGGCGAAAGATGGTTGAGCGTACCATGCCACGAGACCTGTATGAAGTGCTAGGCGTTTCGCGCAATGCCACGCCTGAAGAGTTGAAGAAGGCCTACCGTCGGCTGGCCAAGCAATATCATCCCGACGCGAATCAGGGGCCTGAAGCTGAGGAGCGCATTCGTGAGATCAACGCGGCCTATGCTATCCTCAGCGATCCTGAGAAGCGCGCGCGCTACGATCGCTACGGCATGGCAGGCATCGATCCGCAAGCGGGCGGCTTTGGCGGCTTCAACGGAGGCTTCAGCGATTTGGGCGAGATGTTCGAAGAAATTTTCGGCGCCTTCACAGGCGCGTACAGCAGGCGCAGCAGCGCCTCGCGCCGCCAGCCGCGCCCGGGCCGCGATATTCGCTACGATATGACGCTCACCTTCGAAGAATCGATCTTCGGCGTGACCAAAGAGATCGAAATTCTGCGCCTTGAGAACTGCGAAGCTTGTGGCGGCACGGGCGCGGCACCTGGCACAGCGCCGCGACGTTGCCCTGATTGTGGCGGCAGTGGCGAGGTGCGCCAAGTGCGCCAAACCTTCTTGGGCAGCATGGTCACCGTGAGCGCCTGTCCGCGTTGTAACGGCACGGGCGAGATTCTCGAAACGCCCTGCCAAACCTGCCGCGGCCAGGGCAAAGTGCGCCGCGCGCGCAAGATCAACGTCAGCGTGCCAGGCGGCGTGGACGACTCGACGCGCTTGCGTGTGGTCGGCGAAGGCGACGTCGGCGAGAATGGCGGCCCGAATGGCAACGTGCAGGTCTTCTTCCGCGTGCAGCCGCACGATTTCTTCAAACGCCGCGAGTTCGATATCATCCTAGAGTATAAGATCAACGTGGCGCAAGCGGCTCTCGGCGCCACGGTCACTGTGCCAACAGTAGACGGCGAGGAACAGCTGGTCATTCCGCCCGGCACACAGAGCGGCAAGGTTTTCACATTGCGCGGCAAGGGCGTGCCGCGCGTGCGCAGCGATGGCAGCTCCGCAGGGCGCGGCGACCAGCTGGTGGTAGTGCAAGTGGAAGTGCCGACGCGCCTCACTAGCGAGCAACGCCGCCTTTTTGAGGAATTGGCGCGCACCTTCGGCAGCGCAACTGAGCCACAGCGCGGCAGCAAAGGCCTCTTCGATCGCCTCTTCGGCAGCGAGAGCAACCGCTCGTAGGGCGAAAAATGAAAAAGCCTCCGCATCAGGCGGGGCTTTTTCACTAGAACAACGAGGCTATCGGTTTTGAAGTGCGTTGCTGTGCAAAGGATCTTCAGCGATTCAGCGATGTGAGTTCAGCGATGCCCTAGTGCGTGCGCGTTGCTGCTGCCGTGCCTGTGTGCGATGCTGCTCCAACGTTTGAAAAATGCGTCTGCTATGATGCTTCAGTGCGTCCGCGATGCTGCTTGTGTGCTTCCTCGTTTTCTGGAGCAGATCATAACAGCCCAAGATAACGATTTCCATTACGAAAGGGCAGATTTCATGAATTTTTTGTGAAATTCTGTGAAGCGGCGGAAATTTTGTTCAGCGCCTGAAGTGCGCTATACTCACGGCTGCTGAAGAATGCCGCTTGCCTGAAGGAATATTTTAGCCATGCAATTTTCCCTCGCATTCGCTCCGCCACACCTGGCCGAAGCTGATGCGCTGCTCCTCAGCTTGTATGAAGATGAGCCGTTGCATAAATCGCCTGCTAAGGCCGATGAAGCGCTCGGTGGCGCCATTGCCGACCTGATCAGCATGGGCGATTTTGCTGCCAAGCCATCGCAAGTGGCTGTGCTGTATCCGCGCGGCGCGCTGCCCGCACGGCGCTTGATCTTGGTCGGCCTGGGCAAGCGCGAGGC
>RFIM01000284.1 GCA_003695215.1 Chloroflexota bacterium | reverse complement strand
GCCATCATCTGGGCAGATGGGCGCAGCAGGGCACAAGTTGAGCGCCTGCTCGCCACGTTCAGCCAAGCTGAGTGGCTGCAGATCGCAGGGACGTTGCCTGCCACAGGCTTCATGGCAGCGACGCTCTTGTGGCTAGCCGAGCATGAGCCCGAGCATCTGGACCGTGCCAAGCACGTCTTGCTACCAAAGGATTACATCCGCCTGAAACTGAGCGGCACCATTGGCGCTGAAGCGAGCGATGCTGCATCCACTGCGCTCTTCGATATTCGGGCAGCGCGCTGGTCAGAGCGCCTGATCACAGGCTTGGGCCTGCCGCATGAACTCTTTCCGCCGCTATACCGCTCGGCAGAAGTTGTCGGGACGCTGCGCGCTGAGGTCGCGGCGCAGCTCGGCTTGCCCAAAAGCTTGCCCGTTGTGGCGGGCTGCGCCGATCAAGCTGCACAAGCCTTAGCCAACAACGTCCTCAGGCGCGGCACTGCTTCAGTGACCATAGGCAGTGGCGGCCAGGTTTTTGTGCCGCACCTGCCCGATGCTCAGGGCAATTTGGCAGCTGAGCCGAGCGTTCACGTCTTCAATCACGCCGTGCCGCAGCATTGGTATGTGCTTGGCGCGATTCTGGCTGCGGGCTTATCGCTGCGCTGGCTGCGCAACTTGCTGGGCTGGTCAGACGATCCGAGCGCCTATGAGCGGCTGAGTGCCGCGGCTGAGTCAGTGCCGCCTGGCGCTGATGGCTTGCTCTTTTTGCCGTATCTGCTGGGCGAGCGCACACCATACCGCGATCCGCAAGCGCGTGGCGTTTTCATCGGCTTGCGCTACCAGCATGGCACGGCGCACATGGCACGCGCTGTCATGGAAGGCGTGGCCTTCGCTTTGCGCCAAGCGCTCGAGGTCAGTTTTGCGCTGGCAGGTGCAGCTGAGCAGGTGATTCTGGCAGGTGGCGGCGCACAAAGCGCCCTTTGGCGTCAAATCCAAGCGGATATTTATGGCATTCCGCTGCGCCCAAGCCTGCTCCAAGAGCAAACCTGCGTCGGCGCGGCACTTCTGGCAGGCGTTGGCTGCGGCGTGTACGCCGATATTGCTGAAGCCTGCGCTGCTGCGGTACGCTTGGGCGCGTTGATCGCGCCTGACCAAACGGCGCAAGCGCGCTATCAAGCGCGCTACGAACACTTCAAGGCGCTCTACAGGCGCCTGGCACAAGATATGCATCAATTGGCTGAAGAAAGCGCTTCCTTGTAGAAAGAGAGAGATCATGCCAACCTTTGGCGCTCACGCTTTCGTCTGGATCGGAGACTGGACGACCGAGTCGGGCAATTACGCCATCGCGCAGGCAGGCGCGCTCGGCTTTGATTTCATCGAGATACCCTTGTTGGCGCCACAGCGCTTTGACGCGGCCAGCCATCGCCAAGCGCTAGCGCAGGCAGGCATCCAAGCAACTTGCTCGCTCGTCCTGCCTAAGGGCGCGCACATGCCGCGCTATCCTGAGCGCGCACGCCAATTCCTGTACGAGGCGCTCGAGAAGGTTGAGGCGGTCGGCAGCCAGTATCTCGGCGGCTGCATCGCTTATGAGCTAGGCTACCTGACTGGGCAGCCGCCAACGCCTGAGGAACGCCAAGTCGTGGTTGAAGTCTTGCGCGATGTGGCCGCTGAGGCGCGTCGACGCGGCATTCAGCTGGCATTGGAAGCTTGCAATCGCTATGAGACCTACCTGTACAACACGCTAGCCGACGTGCGCGAGACTGTTCTGGCTGTTGGCGCGCCGAATCTCAAGCTGCACGCCGATACATACCACATGAACATCGAAGAAGAAGGCTTTGCACAGCCGCTGATCGCTTGCGCTGACGTGCTAGACTACATCCACATGAGCGAGAGTCATCGCGGCTTGGTCGGCAGCGGCAACGTCAACTGGGCGCAAGTTTGGCAGGCTTTGGCGGCTATTCGCTTCAATGGCAAGCTGGTGCTAGAATCCTTTGCGGCGATCAATCCTGACTTGCAGGCGGCGACGTGCTTGTGGCGTCCGCCTAATCAGCCGCCTGAGGTGCTGGCACGCGAAGGCTTGCGCTTCCTGCGCGAGGGCGCTGCACAAGCGCAACTGCCCTAGCCGCAGCGCCCAAGCAGGTTGCCGCACTTTTGCGCGTTGGGGCTACTTCACAGGCACTTTGAAATGCATCCACAAGTTGTGCGCGGCGCGCTCTATGGCATCACGGCTGCATCGCTATGGGGCGCCATGTTTGTGGTCAGCGACGCGATGATGAAGCTGATTCCGCCGCTGACCTTGCTGAGCATCCGCCTAGGCATCGCTGCCCTGATGTTCGTCGGCATCTTGGCAGCACAAGGTTGCCTGCGCGTGCCGCGCCGCGCTGTTGTAGAGCTGATGGCAATTGGCATAGTCGGTTTCGGCCTCAGCGTCGGCACGCAATTCGTAGGCACAGCGCTCTCATCAGCGATCAACGGCGCCGTGATCACGAGCGCCTCGCCTGCCTTCATCGTGCTGTTCGCCTGGCTGTGGCTAGGCGAGCCACTCACACGGCTCAAGCTGATCTCGGGCGCCGTAGCCACGCTCGGCGTCCTGATCATCCTCGATCTATCGCAGTTCTCGTTCGGCGTCAGCGATCCGCAACGGCTGCTGGGCGATCTCGCGCTTGCCTTCGCCGCTGTGAGCTGGGCTGCTTATTCTGTGCTGGTGCGGCGCGCCTCTCAGCGATTTAGCACAGCGGTCATAACGGCTTACGCGCTCATTGGCGGCTTGCTCTTCTGCACACCGATCGCCGCGCTAGAGCTACGCGATACGGCCTTGCCTGCGCCAACTATTGAGATTCTAGGCGGCATCTTCTTCCTGAGCGTGATCGTCATGGGCGGCGCCAACTATCTGTGGAATCGCGCTTTTGCCCTGGTCGAGGCTAGCGTCGCTTCGCTCTTCTTCTTCGCCCAGCCGTTGGTCGGCGCTTTGCTCTCAAACGTGCTGCTCGGGCAGGCTATCACGCCACAACTGCTGCTCGGCGCGCTGCTGATCGTCATCGGCGTGCTGCTAGCGCTCCGAAGTGAGCGCCAACGGCACGCGGCGCGCGCAGCTGAGCAATGACTTTTGTAACAGCACTTTGATGCCTTCCTACGTTGCCATTGGCTGCACAATCGCTTATAGTCTGTGAAGGATCGCACTTTTGCGAGTGCCTTCGTAAATCCAGAGCGTGAGGTATCTCTGAACATGCCCAATATCGGAACTCTCGGTCGGCCGCTGCGCGTCGCCATTGTTGGCTCAGGGCCATCAGGCTTCTACGCAGCTGAGCACTTGTTGAAACAGGCCAATCTAGTCGTTGAGATCGATATGTTCGATCGCTTGCCGACGCCGTATGGCTTGGTGCGCGGCGGCGTGGCACCTGATCATCAAAAAATTAAGAGCGTGATCAAAGTCTATGAGAAAATTGCCTCAAATCCGAATTTCCGCTTCTTCGGCAACGTCGAGATCGGGCGCGATCTGAAGCACGCTGAGCTGATGGCGCACTACCACGCCGTGATCTATGCCACAGGCGCTCAGACTGATCGGCGCATGGGCATTCCAGGCGAAGATCTGCCAGGCAGCCATGCAGCCACGGAATTCGTCGGCTGGTACAATGCGCATCCTGATTACTGCGATCTGCACTTCGATCTCTCGCAAGAGAGCGTAGCTGTGATCGGCAACGGCAATGTGGCAATGGACGTAGTGCGCATCCTCGCCAAGACGCCCGAAGAACTGATCGGCACGGACATCGCTGACTACGCCCTTGAAGCGCTGCGCCACAGCCGCGTCAAGCATATCTACATGCTCGGGCGGCGCGGGCCAGCCCAAGCGGCCTACACGAATCCTGAGCTGAAGGAACTCGGCGAGCTGGCTGATGCTGAAGTGGTCGTCAGCCCTGAGGAAGCCATGCTCGATCCGCTCAGCGCCGAGTGGCTGGATAAATCAGGCGATAGCATGGCTCAAAAGAACGTCCGTTTGCTGCAAGAATACGCCGCACGCGGCAGGCAAGGCAAGCGCCGTCAAATCCATATGCACTTCTTGGTCTCGCCTGTGGAGCTGATCGGCACCGAGCGCGTCGAGGCGATCAAGTTAGTGCGCAATGTGCTGCAGCCCGCCAGCGATGGCTCGTTGCGCCCCAAGCCGACCGATGAGACGTTCACTATCCCTGTCGGCTTGGTTTTCCGCAG